>NZ_JAMYSE010000002.1:0-258656 GCF_040321795.1 Mesorhizobium sp. M0244
CGTCGCGGCGGTTTGACCGTTCTCCTTCTTCTCGACGCCGTGCCGCTCGGCCGCGCGCTTAACCGGCGGGGCTAGGCTGGGCCGTAAAATCCTGTTCATCCAGACAGTGCCGGCGGCAGTTGCCTTGATCGTACTTTGGCTCGGCTGGTGAAGGCTTGACTGGTGAAAAAGCCAGCTCTTCCTTTTCAGCCGTTCGGATAGTATCCGCCATCGGCGCCATCGCCGATCAGGGAGTTACTGCCGGTGGACGTGCGGAGTTTCTGGCTCAGGTCGTCGACCTGGTGCAGCAGTTGCTGATACTGCCTGACCGGCATCGTGCCATGTCCCGCGGCAGCCGTCCTTTGCGCGACACGGCTGATATGAGCGGCCCGCATCTGCAAGCTGTGCGCCTCGGCCGGCGTGATCTTGTTCACCTGCCTGGCGGCGGCAATGCCGTCATCCAGGCTCTGGACCTGATCGATCAAGCCAGCCACGCGCGGGCTGTATACGGCGCTCGACGCCGCGTAGGCGCCGGAAAACGGGGCTGTCACGAGAAATGCGGTGAACGTTGCAGTCCTCAGAGCAGTGGGAGCGAAGAAGCGCATGATTGCGTCTCCTTTTACCGAGGAAGGCGGTGATTGGGCTGTCCTGCCTTCCGGCCGCGGGCCGTCAGGTTCCGTCGCGTCGCGATGAACGGTTCCACCGCCGGCGGTTCTCGGCCCACGACCAAGGCTAAAAGGCGATGGCGGCAAAGTGTAATTAAAAAAAGGTAATCTTTTTCAGGCCTTGCCGGTGCCGCACCGGTGCCCTAAATGCCGCCGACGTGAGCCGGCTCGATCCGGTGCATGTTGCTTGCGAGCCAAAGGGTTGCAGATCACCGTTCGGTGAGCTTCAGCTCGATGCGGCGGTTCTTGTTGCGCGCCTCTTCGGTATCGGCGGGGTCGAGCGGCTGGAATTCGCCGAAGCCGGCCGCGACCAGCCGGTTGGCCGGCACGCCGTTCTCGATCAGGAACTTGACCACCGATGTCGAGCGCGCCGTCGACAATTCCCAATTGTCGCGGTAGCGGCCGGTGCCGGAGAGCGGCTTGTTATCGGTGTGGCCGTCGACGCGCAGCACCCAGTTGATCTCCGGCGGGATCTCTTTCTGCAATTCGATGATGGCGTCGGCGAGCTTTTTCATCTCGACCTTGCCGGCATCGTTGATCACTTCGGAGCCGGTCGGGAAAAGCACCTCCGACTGAAAGACGAAGCGGTCGCCGACGATGCGAATGTTCTCGCGGTCGGCGAGGATTTCGCGCAGCCGGCCAAAGAAGTCGGAGCGGTAGCGGTTCAACTCCTGCACCCGTTGCGCCAGCGCGACGTTCAGGCGGCGGCCGAGATCGGCGATCTTGGTGTTGGATTCGCGGTCGCGCGTTTCGGACACGTTGAGCGCTTCTTCGAGCGCTCCGATCTGCCTGCGCAGCGCCGCGATCTGCTGGTTGAGGATCTCGACCTGGCTCAGCGCCTGCTGGCTGATCTGGCGCTGGCTGTCGAGTTCGCCGGAAAGTGAAGTCGCGCGCTGGTTGGCCGCGTCGCCGGCACCCGCACCTTGCGCCAGCAATTGCTCGAGCCGGCTCTTTTCAGCCTCTGACGCCGACAGCGACGCCTGCAAATTGGCGAGCGAATCTTCCTTGTCCTGCGTCGTCGAGCGCTCCAGCGCCAGAAGCTGGGTCAACTCATTGATCTGGGAATTGAGGCGGTTGAGCACCGTGTCCTTGCCGGAGATCTCGCGACCGAGCAGGAACTGCGCCAGCACGAAAACCGTGAGCAGGAACATGATCGCCAACAGCAGCGTCGACAGCGCATCGACGAAGCCCGGCCAGTAATCGATGCGACGGTCGGAGCGCCGGCCTCGCGCCAACGCCACGTCAGTGCACTCCAGGCTTCTTCAAGGCGTCGGCGATTTTCTCCAAGGTGTTGCGCATCGCCTTCTGCTCGTCGGACTGGGCCTCGACCCAGTCGCGCATGATCTGCTGCTCCGAGCGCATGTTCTTGACCAGGCCGGAAATGCCGTCGGCGAGATTGGCCATGGCGGTGGCGACGCGCGGATTGGAGCCGCCGCCATTCTCCTGCAGGGTGCGCAGCTTTTCCGACAACAGCCGGATTTCATCGGAGGGTTCGGTCTTGGCCGCGTCGGCAACGACGATGTCGGAGGACAGGTCGGTGACCGAGGACAGCCAATTCTCGAGCTCGGTGTAGAAGCGCGTCTGGGCACGGCCGGCCTGCAGGTCGAGGAAGCCGAGCACCAGCGAGCCGGAGAGACCGAACAGCGACGACGAGAAGGCGGTGCCCATGCCGGCCAACGGGGCGGAAAGCCCCTGCTTCAGGGATTCGAGCACGGCCGCTGCATCGCCGGTGCCGGGATCGAGCGACTCGATGGTTTCGCGGATCGAGCCGATCGTGTTGAGCAGGCCCCAGAAGGTGCCTAGCAGGCCGAGGAACACCAGCAGCCCGACAAGGTAGCGCGAGGTGTCGCGG
Source organism: Mesorhizobium sp. M0244 (assembly GCF_040321795.1). Lineage (NCBI taxonomy): Bacteria > Pseudomonadati > Pseudomonadota > Alphaproteobacteria > Hyphomicrobiales > Phyllobacteriaceae > Mesorhizobium > Mesorhizobium sp. M0244. The sequence goes on from NZ_JAMYSE010000002.1 coordinate 2,497, forward strand.
GTTTCGTCGAGGCGGGTGGCGATCGAATCCAGCATGGTGCGCATCGAACTGGTCGAGAAGGCAATCGTCGACGAGCGGCCGATCATCGCCTTCATCGGCGCCAGCAGCACCGGTTCGGTGGTTTCGGAACCGGCGCGGAACGAGTTGACCCAGCGCACCTCGCGGAACAGCCGGCCGACCTGGACGAAGGCCAGCAGGATGCCAACCGCCAGCACCCCGACGATCAGGCCGTTGAGGCCGGGATTGGTGACGAAGGCGGTCGAAATCTGGCGGGTCAGGATGGCGGCGATAAAGGCCACGATAAACAGAAAGATCACCATGGTCAGGAGAAAGACCTGCGGGCTCGACAATTTGTGCGGGTCGTAGATCAGAACGTCGGAGCGCCTGCCCATGCCGAAGGATCTGAGAAAAGTCATCCGTGCCCCGTTTCCGATGCCGTCGCCGCCGATCACGTTGTGTTCGCGACTCTAAACGGAATTGTGACGAAATTGAATGGCGCTTGGCAATATTGCGACCCGTTCGCGCCCGGCGGTCAGAATCGGTTGATGACCAGGCAGTCGACCATGGCGGCCAGATGCAGCCCGGCGCCGGTAACGACAAAGCCGTGCCACAGCGCATTGTGGAAGCGCAGGCCTTTCCAGGTGAAGAAGATCACGCCACAGGAATAGACGATGCCGCCGGCAACGATAAGCGCGATCGATGTCGCCGGCAGCGTCCGTACGAGCGGCTCCACCAGAACGATGCCGCTCCAGCCGATGGCGAGATAGAAGACGATCGCCAGCCGGTCGAAACGGCCGGGAAGAAAGACCTTGATGGCGATGCCGACCGCCGCGGCAATCCAGACCAGGACGATCATCGAAACAGCCAGCGGCGAGCCGCCGAGCTGGGCGAGGAAAGGCGTGTAGGTCGCAGCGATAAGCAGGTAGATCGCCGCGTGGTCGAAACGCCGCAATATCCATTTCGCCGGCGACGACACCGGCCAGAGATTGTAGGCCAGCGAAACCGACAGCACGGTGAGCAGCGAGACCACATAGAACGCGGCAGCGACATATTCGCCGGGGCCGGTTCGAAAGGCGGCCAGTGCCAGCAGCGTCGAGCCGGCAGCGATCGCCAGTACGATGCCCACGGCGTGGACGATGCCGTCGGCGATGATCTCGGCGCGCGAGTAATGCCAGCGCCCCATGAAGGGGATGTCGATCTGGGATAGTTCGCTCCGGGATTTGGGCTGGCTGTTCGTCATCGATGATCCTGCGTCGCCTTATCTGGGCGGCCGCGGGACAGTATTTCAAGCTTTGGTTGCCGTTTTGCGACTGCGGCGCTTCAGCGCGGTGCGCCTGTATTAGCGCGGAGTGACTGGCTTCTTCACCGTCTTCAACAGCGCGCGCTGCATGAGTTCGTTGCCGGCAACGACCGAACCGGCGGTCAGCATCTCCTGGCCGCCGGCGAAATCGGAAACGAAGCCGCCCGCCTCGCGGATCAGCAACATGCCGGCGGCGATGTCCCAGGCCGACAGGCCGATTTCCCAAAAACCGTCCATGCGGCCGGCGGCGACGTAGGCGAGATCGAGCGAGGCGGAGCCGAAACTACGCACGCCCGAGACCTCGGCCATGACATTGCGCAACTCGACAAGGAAATTGCCGTGCTGGCCACGTCCGAGATGCGGCATGCCGCAGCCGATCACCGCATCGACCAGCTTGGTGCGGCCGGCGACGCGCAACCGGCGGTCGTTCATGAAGGCGCCGCCGCCACGCTCGGCGGTGTAGAGCTCGTCCATCGCCGGATTGTAGATGACGCCGGCGACGATCTGGCCTTGGCGCTCCAGCGCGATCGAGATCGCGAAGAACGGAATGCCGTGCAGGAAATTGGTGGTGCCGTCGAGCGGATCGACGATCCAGCGATGCTGGCCGTCGTCGCCCTCGATCACGCCGCGTTCCTCCATTAGGAAAGCGTAGCCGGGCCGCGCCTTCGACAGTTCGGCAAAGACGATGTCTTCCGCCTTGCGGTCGGCCTGGCTGACATAGTCGCCCGGTCCCTTCATCGAAACCTGCAGGTTCTGCACTTCGCCGAAGTCGCGCGACAGCGAGCGGCCGGCCTTCATAGCGGCCTGGACCATGACATTGAGGATCGCGGAACGCGCCATTGCTCTTCTTCCTGCCGCTGCGCCTATTTGCTTTGACGCATGATCTTATCCAAAAAGTCTGCAACCTTTTGGGATCATGCCTTAGTCGGCGCGGCGCACGTAAGTGATTTCGTTGGTATCGACGATGATGCGCTCGCCCGAGCCGATGAAGGGCGGCACCAGCACGCGGATGCCGTTCTCGAGTATCGCCGGCTTGTAGGACGAGGCTGCCGTCTGGCCCCTCACCACCGGGTCAGCTTCGGTGATGGTCAGCGTCACTTGGTCGGGCAGCGAAATGCCGATCGGCCTTTCGTCGTAGAGCTGGACCGTCACCATCATGCCGTCCTGCAGGAAGGCGGCGCGATCGCCGACGAACTCCTTTTGCAATTCGAGCTGCTCGTAGCTTTCGGTGTCCATGAACACCAAAGCGTCGCCCTGCTCGTAGAGGAAGGAAAAATCCTTCAGATCGAGCCGGATCTGCTCGACTGTCTCGGCCGAGCGGAAGCGTTCATTGAGCTTGGTGCCGTTGATGAGGTTCTTCAGTTCGACCTGGTTGTAGGCGCCGCCCTTGCCGGGCTTGACGGTGTTGGTCCTGACCGCCACCCAAAGGCCGCCATCATGCTCGATGACGTTGCCGGGACGGATTTCGTTGCCATTGATCTTGGCCATGGTGGTGTGATCCGGAAATGAGATGACCGCCGCGAAGGCGATTTGGCGCCTCCAAGACCACAAATCGCCAGGAGAGGCAAGGAGCGCCTTCCGATGAAGCGGGAACGAAGCTGGCCCGGCAGCGCGGCGCGGCAGCCTCAGTCCGTCCCGACGATGGCGGTCACGGCCTCGGTCACGGCGTCGGCCACCTTAGACAAAAGATGCAGGTGCGGCGAACGCAAGACGACAATTCGCAGCGACAGCTCGAGGCCGGGAGCGTCGACCAGGGCAATGCCCTCCGGCAGCTTTTCCTGCAGCAGCCGCTTGGGCAGCAGGCCAAGGCCTTGGCCTCGACGAACCCAGTCGATCTGCAGCGCGCTGTCCTGAATCTCGGCGCCGACCATCAGCCTGTGGCCGCCCTCGGCAAGGGCAGCCGCCAGCCGCCGGCGCGCGTCGCAAGGCTCAGGGCTGAGGACCCAGGGCGTGGTCCTGACATCGGCTTGCCGGCAGGTGTTTTCGGCAGCGATGATGCCGAGAGGCTCGGTTCCAACGACGCCGTCGCCAGCTTTGGAATTGCTGCCGTCCAGGATGAAAGCGAGGTCGAGCTGTCCGCGCTTATGCTGGTCGGCCAACTCAATACTCCAGCCGCTCTTCAGACGCAGCGAAACCTTCGGAAACCGCGCGACGGCATCAGCAATGGCGGCGGCCACGGCTTTGTCGCAAAGTCCATGCGCGAGGCCGAGCCGCAGCAGACCCTCCGGCTCGTTACCCTTGGCGAATAATCTCAGCGCGTCGACGGCGGCGAGAATGTCCTTGCCGCGTGCCAGCACCTCGACTCCGGCCGGAGTCAGTCGCGACGGCTTTAGCCGGCGGTCGAGTAATTCCGTGCCGAGCATCTCCTCCAGCCGCTGGATCTGGCGGGTGACGGCCGGCTGCGTCAACGGCAGGCGTCGAGCCACCTTCTGAATCGAACCCTCCTCGGCAAAGAGGGCCAGCGTTTTCAGTTCTTCGAGCATGAGACACCTACATGTTACAGAGGCATAATTATTCTGAACATTATGAATTTGAAATCGGGCGCATGGCAAGCGATTTTTCCTCCAGCAGGGCCAGCAGGAAAGGAACAACGATGAAAGCGATCGAACTGCAAAACCCGGGCGGCCTCGAGAACCTCAGAATGGTCGAGCGGCCGATGCCTGAACCAGGGCGCCAGGAGATGATTGTCAAGGTCAAGGCCACGGCGCTGAACTATCGCGATGCCGAGATCGTCCGCGGCAGCTATCACACGAAGTTTGCATTGCCGCTGGTGCCGCTTTCGGACGGCGTCGGCGAAGTCATTGCCATCGGCGCCGAGGTCAGCCGGTTCAAGATCGGCGACCGGGTCTGTGGCACGTTCTGGCAGCGCTGGGTCGGTGGCAGTTTCGCAATGGCCGAGCCCTCCTATCAACGCGGCGGCCCGATCGATGGACTGCTCAGCGAATTTGCCCGGCTCGACGAACAGGCGGCGGTGCTGGCGCCAGCCAATCTGAGCGACGTCGAGGCGGCGACGCTGCCATGCGCCGGCGTGACGGCATGGCATGCGCTGTTTACGGAAGGCAGTGTGAAGCCTGGCGAAACCGTGCTTTGCCTCGGCACCGGCGGCGTTTCGCTGTTTGCGATGCAGTTCGCCGCGGCTGCTGGGGCGCGCGTCATCGTGACGTCGAGCAGCGACGACAAGCTTGCACGGGCAAAGCAACTTGGCGCGCAGGATGGCGTGAACTATCGCACCGATCCCGACTGGGCATCGGCCGTGCTGGGATTGACCGATGGCCGCGGCGCCGACCATATCATCGAGGTTGGCGGACCGCAGAGTTTCGCACAATCGCTGAGGGCAGCGGCGCGCGGCGCCCAGATCAACGTCATCGGCTATCTGGGCGGCAGTGATGGCGCGATCAACCCGCTCGATATCTTCCGCCGGCAGGTCAGAGCGCGAGGCATACCGGTGGGCTCACGCGAATCCTTCGAGGCGATGAACCGCGCCATTGTCGTCAACCGGTTGAGACCGGTGATCGACCGGGTCGTGCCGTGGAGCCGGGCTGCCGAAGCCTTTTGGTACCTTGAACACGGCTCGCCCTTCGGCAAGGTCGTCCTCGATCACACGCAATGAGCCCGGGCTGACGAAGTCCGGGTGCAATGAATCGCGAGATCGCGGTCAGGGCAGGCGGTTGGCCCGTTGCAGCGCCTGCCGCGTCTGCTCGTCGGTCAGGCCCTGCAGGAAATCGTCCATCTGCTGGTCGATGAGCCCGGCGCGGCGGGCGACAACATACCAGGCGCCGGCGAGGATCAGATCCGGATCGGTGCCGATGCCGTTCATGTAGAGCTTGGCGAGACGGTTCTGGGCGGCGACATTGCCGCCTTCTGCGGCCTGCTTCATCCAGCTGAAACCGGATTTCAGGTCGCGGGCGCCGCCGCGCCCCTCGATCATCCAGGTGGCGAGATCGATCTGTGCCGTATCGTAGTTCTGCCGCGCGGCCTGTGCCAGCAGGCCGCGGGCGCGGACATCGTCGCGCGGCTTGCCGCCGGCGCCATTGGCGTAGACCTGTGCCATCGCATACTGTGCGTCGGCAAGCCCGGTCGCGGCAGCGCGCTCGTAATAGGATATGGCTTTGGCAATACCGGCATCGCCGGGCTCCTGTTCGACCATCAGCTGCGCAAAATTGAACTGCGCCAGGCGGTTGCCGGCCTCGGCGGCGGCCTGCATCAGCGCATAGGCCTCCTTCTCGTCCTTTTTGACGTAGCGGCCGTCGAGCAGCATCAGCGCATACTGGAATTGCGATTCCGGAATGCCCTGCTCGGCGGCAAGCGCATACCACTTCGCCGCCGCCGCCGCGTCGATCGGCACACCGAGGCCACGCGACAATATCTCGGCCACCAGCGTCTGTGCCGCCGGATCGCCGTTTTGAGCCCGGGAAAGCGCAAGGTTGTAGGCCGTCTTGTAGAGGCCGCGCTGAAACGCGCCGTAGGCGGCGTCCGACGGTTTTGCCCCGAAGCGCTCGGGGTTTATGGTGTCGGCCGACGGTAACGGGGCCATGGTGGCGGGCTGCGGCAATTGTGCGGCGATCGGCTTGTCGGCAGGTTCGCTGGAATCCGGCCTGGGCTGCGGCAGCGGAACGGTCTCCGCCGCTGGGGCCTGGGTCACGGCCATTGCAAGCAACGCACCGAAAAGGATCGTCCGCGAGAGCACGTCAGTCCTCGAAGCGCGGCGCGGTTTCGTCGAGCAGCGCGTTGGCGGCGGCGACCGCCGTCTTCGGGTCGACACCATCGGCAAAGACGGCGCTGGACAGCGCCACGAATTCGGCGCCGGTGGCGGCGACCGCTTCCACCGAGGCAAGGTCGGATCCGGCCATGACGATGCAAGGGATCTGGATCACGTCCGCCCACCATTGCCCTAGCGACAGGTTGCGGGGGTGCGGCTCTGGCTTGTTGTCGTAGCCGAAGCGGCCGAAGAAAATATAATCGGGCCTCATCTCGCCGAGTTCCAGGGCGTCGTCGCGGGTCTTGGCGCCGCCGGTGCCGACCATCATCTTGGCCTGGAAGTGTCCGATCGTTTCGGCGAGCTCGTCCTTGCCGACCTCGACATGGATGCCGTCGGCCTGAACGCGGCCGGCGATGCGGGTGTCGCCGGCAATGATGACGGCAACGCCGGCCGCTTGCGCCACCGGCACGATCCGCTCGGCAAAGGCCTGGAAAGAGGCCTCGTCCATGCCGTTTACCGGCAGGATGAGCGAGGCGACGTCACCGCCGTCGAAGGCCGCCGCAATGTGCTCGGCCGGCACGTTCGGCGGCGCGATCAGCACGATACGGCAGCGGTTGGGGGGCGTTGCGTCATTCATTGAGTTCGATCCCGGTTATCGCCTATGCCGGGCGAAGATGGTTGCATTGCGGCATAGAGCAAAGTGCAGGAATTGAACAGACGGCAGGGGGATCACGATTGCCGTCAACAATTCTATCGGGCTTGGCGCGTGACTGCCGTTGGCCGAAATTCTCCTCGCTTGGTCGCTTGCGGGCTCTAGGCAGGCACTTTCGATTTCCATAGCGACCAGCCGAGGTTCATGCCGGCGGCGGCGACCAAGATGGCGGCGGCGCCGACGATCTGGGCCGGATGCAGCCGGTGGCCGAAAGCGACGACATCGACCAGGATCGCGACCACAGGGTAGATAAAAGACAGCGATCCCTGCAAATGCGTCGGCAGCTTCTGAATGGCGCCGTACATGAGGATGTACATCAGACCGGTATGGACGATGCCGAGTGTCGCCAGCATGACCCAGCTCTGCGCATCGGCGGGAAGGTGGGTGAGATTGGCGAACGGCGCCAGCATGAGAACGCCGACGCAGACCTGGATCAGGGCGATCAGGTGCGGCGGCGTGCCTTTGAGTTTCTTGGTGACGATAGCCGCAACGGCCCAGAAGAAAGCCGCAGCCAGCGCCATCGCGATGCCGGTAAAGTAATCCGCGCCGTGATCACCTGCAGCGGGGCCAGCATCGGGTGCGGCCTGCACGATCAGCAGCATGCCGGCGAAGGCGATGCCAAGCCAGGTCAGCTTGATCATCGTCAGCCGTTCGGAGAAGAAGAGCGCACCAAAGCCGACCAGCATGAAGGGCTGCGTGTTGTAGACAGCCGTGGCAATCGAGATCGACGCGCGGGAAAACGCGCTGAACAGCAGCAGCCAGTTGATAACGATGGCAGCACCGCCGAGAGCCGCGATCGCGACAATGCGAAGCGACAGCCTGCCGCGCAGCAGTCCCAGCGCCGCGCAGATGATCAGCAGCGTTACCGCACCAAAGGCGCAGCGCCAGAACACCACGTCCATGATGGGTTGACCGGAAAGGACGACGAACCAGCCGATTGTGCCGAGGATCGCCATCGCCGCCGTCATTTCGATCGTGCCGCGTACCGTGTTGTCCATAGATGCTCCTGAAAGCCTGTTGAAATTTTTATAATCTCACAGTGGATCGGGCCTTTCTATGATTTATGGCCGGTGATATGCAGAATGAACCTCATTAAATTAGGTCAACATCGCCTTTTCCTTGGAATTGTAAAATGCTGGACGAGCTGGACAGAAAGCTCCTCGATATCCTGGTCAAGGATTCGCGGACCTCACTGAAGGAACTGGCGCTGCAGGTCGGGCTGTCGTCGCCAAGCGTTTCAGAGCGGCTTCGGCGGCTTGAGGATCGCGGCGTCATCCGCGCGTTCACCATCGACATCGATCCGCAGGCGCTCGGCTACACCTTGCAAGCGATCGTTCGCATCCGGCCGTTGCCGGGCAAGCTGCACATCGTCCAGAAGCTGATCGAGGAAACCCCGGAATTCGGCGAATGCGACAAGGTGACGGGCGATGACTGCTTCGTCGCCCGGCTGTTCGTCCGCTCGATCGGCGAGCTCGACCGGATTCTCGACCGTATCGCTGACAAGGCCGAAACCAGCACCGCTATCATCAAGGCGCAGCCGATCCGGAGGCGCCCGCCGCCGCTCGACATGCCAAACATGTGACGGGCTCCGCTGGCGTGGCCCACATATTTGCGGTCGCGGCCTGACCATTTCTGGTCTATTCCAGAGTTCAACTTTCCCTCCAGCCTCCTTTCCCCCATGTCAGGCCTGCTCGTCGATCCCTGGTTCTATGCCGCGGCCATTCCGGCCGTTATCCTCGTCGGCCTGTCGAAAGGCGGCTTCGGCGGCGCCGTCGGCTTTGTCGGCGTGCCATTGATGGCGCTGACCATGCCGCCGGTTCAGGCTGCCGCAATTCTTCTGCCAATTCTGTGCCTGATGGACATTGTCTCGGTATGGACATGGTGGGGTATCTTCGACCGCAAGATGCTGGTCGACATGATGCCGGGTGCCGTGGCCGGCATCGCCCTCGGCTGGCTGACGGCGGCGCTTGTTACCGAAGAGATGGTGCGGCTGATCGTCGGCGCGGTCGCCCTGATCTTCGTGCTACGCTGGATTTATGTGCAGATCCGCCATGGGGCGACACATTCCGCGCAGCCCAACCGCGTCGCCGCCGGCTTCTGGGGTGCCGTCGCCGGTTTCACCAGCTTCGTCGCCCATGTCGGCGGCCCGCCGTTTCAGGTCTATGCGCTGCCGATCAGGCTCGATCCGAAGGTGCTGTCGGGCACCGCGGCGATCTTTTTCGCCGTGACCAATGCGCTGAAGCTCATCCCCTACTTTGCGCTCGGCCAGTTCGACACCACCAACCTGACCGCGTCGGCGGTGCTGATGCCGCTAGCGCCGCTGACCATCGCCGGCGCCTGGCTGGTGCGGCGGATGCGGCCGGAGCTGTTCTATCCCTTCACCTATGCGACCGTGGCGGTCGTCGCGGTCAAGCTTCTGTGGGACGGCATCGCCGGCCTTTTATAAGACGGCGGCCCCCAGCCGGCCGCCGCCGGATTCTTTAAGCCTCAGGCGGCACTCGGCAGCAGCGGCCGCGTCCTGCCAAACGCGAGAGCAACGCCCGTTGCCAGCACCAACGCCATGCAGCCAAGAATGGTGATGTCGTGCAGCGTCGGCTTCAGCACCATGTCGGCGATGATCACGAGCATCACCGAATAGTCGAAGCGCGCAGCATTGAGAACGCGCTGGCCCTGGGCAAGCACTGCCGGCGTCACGCCATCCTTGGCGATCATACCGGCCATGCGGTCGGCAGTCGGCTTGAAGACGAACATGCCGATGCAGAAGGTCGTCGCATAACCGGCAAGGCCGATCAGCACCCACAGATCGGAAAAGCCGACCCAGAAGCCGCACATGATGAGGCCGAAGAGCAACGTCAGCATCGACATCGGCGCGAAGAACCGGTTGCCGAGCTCGCCGGTGGCGCGCATCGCCTGCAGCATGCCTTCGACGTTTCCAGCGCGATCGGCGCGGACCGCAAGCAGCATCAGCGTGAAGCCGCCGCCGACCCAGAGGATCGCCGAGACGATGTGCAGAAATTTAACGACCGAGTACCAGTCCATGGTTCGCTCCTTGAGAAATTTGATGATTGCCGGAGCGCAAGGTTTGCTCCGCCTCGTTGCGAGGAGCGGGCGTTTAGCGCGGCGCCTGTTTCGGAACGATGTCGCGCGGAGGGCGGTTTTGTTTCGGTATGTCGGTCACGATCTGGAGGAACCATTGCGCAAGCGCGTTGCTCCACTTTCCAGCCGGTGTTGCAAACGATCCTTAGCCGGTCGGCTGTGCTGTTACGGCACAGATGCTGGGCGCTTGATCGAAAAATATGCCCTTCGTTAAGGCTTCGTTAAGCTTTACAGGCGTTTACTATGCCCATCCAGTGATCTGGATTCTTACCGAGTGGTTGGAGCCACTTTGTTTGACGCCTCCCTGTTAAACTCCTGAGAGCCGCCTTATCCGCGGCTCTTTTTTTGTTCGTCGGCAAGGAGCCCTTGGCGTCAAATGGGGCCGTTAACCGTTTGTTAAACATGTGCTTGCCTTCGCTGCCGGCGAAGCGCATTTTCAAGCTTCAGTCGTTTAGGCTGCCGGATGTGACGGCCAAGAGCCAAATCGGCCGGCTGTTAGGCAAGTGCAGGGGCGTAGCAAATGAACGAGCCTTCGAAGGCCGGCGCGAAAACCATCAAACTGGCGGAGCGCCGGGTTTTCTCCCAATCCTTCAAGCCGCTCTATCAGGAAGGCATGGGCCTGGTCGAGCAGGCGGCCGAATATCTCGACGGCAAGGGCCGGGCCGAGGCCAAGAAGCTGTCGAGGCTGGCGGCGACACTTTATGCGGCCGAATCGATGCGGCTGACCACAAGGCTGATGCAGGTCGCCTCGTGGCTGCTTTTGCAGCGGGCGGCGAATTCCGGCGAGATGACCCGCGATCAGGTCGCCTCCGAAAAATCCAAGGTGCGTCTCGACACCGCCTCCGCGCATGAGGAGGCGCCCGGCTGGGCCGAACTGCCGAAGGATTTCGTCGACCTCGTCAACCGGTCGCTGCGCCTGCAGGCGCTGGTGCGCCGCATGGACGAGGAGATCTATGGCGGCCTCGCCGAGGTGCCGCCGTCGAGCCGTCGCCTCAATCCGGTCTCCGACCAGATCACGCTGCTGAACACGGCTTTCGCCCGCGGCTGACAGGCTGCTTGATAATTCTACTCTGACGGACACCTGGCGCGGTTTTCTGCGCTTCCGATGCTCACGGATCTAAAAGTCCGCTCCGCTTCGGTTCTCGCCTGTTTCTGGTTTGTTCACATTTCGCTGGCATCGCTGTCTGCCGGGGGTAAAGTTGGCGGATGGGGGAAGCGATTCGCATCATCGGCATCGATCCGGGACTTAGGCGCACCGGCTGGGGCATCGTCGAAAGCCTCGGCAATTCGCTGCGCTTCGTCGCTTCCGGCACCGTGCGGTCCGACGACAAGGCAACGCTGGCGGTGCGTCTTTGCCAATTGCATGACGGGCTTGTCGAGATCCTGCATGCCGCGATGCCGCACGAGGCGGCGGTCGAGCAGACCTTCGTCAACAAGGATGCCGTGGCGACGCTCAAACTCGGCCAGGCACGCGGCATCGCCATGCTGGTGCCGGCGCGTGCCGGCCTTGTCGTTGCCGAATATGCGCCAAACGCCGTCAAGAAGGCGGTGATCGGCGTCGGCCATGGCGACAAGAAACAGATCCACATGATGGTCAAGGTGCTGATGCCGAAGGCGACTTTCGACACCGACGACGCCGCCGACGCGCTGGCCATCGCCATCTGTCACGCGCATCACCGGCAGAGCATCGCCTACAGGATGGCGGCGCTGGCATGAGGTATCAGGCATGATCGGCAAGCTAAAAGGCACGCTGGACGAGATCGACGAGGATTTCTGCATCGTCGACGTGCATGGCGTCGGCTATGTCGCCTATTGCTCGGCGCGCACGCTGGCGGCATTGCCGCGGCCGGGCGAGGCAGTGGTGCTGTTCATCGAGACCTATGTGCGCGAGGACATGCTGCGGCTCTATGGATTCCAGTCGGTGCTGGAGCGCGAGTGGTTCCGGCTGTTGATGAACAATGTGCAGGGCGTCGGCGCCAAGGTCGCGCTGGCAATTCTCTCGACGCTGGCGCCGGCCGACCTCGCCAACGCAATTGCGTTGCGCGATATCGCCATGGTCAGCCGCGCGCCCGGCGTCGGCAAGAAGGTGGCGGAGCGCATCGTTACCGAATTGAAGAACAAGGCGCCGGCCTATGCGGGCACTGCGTCCGGCACCATCGGCCTGAAGCAGGAGCTCGGCGAGGGCGTCGCTTCGGCGCCGATCACCGACGCCGTCTCGGCGCTGGTCAATCTCGGTTATTCGCGCGACACCGCCGCCAATGCGGTGGCGGCGGCGCTGAAGACGGCAGGCGAGGAGGCGGACGCGTCGAAGCTGATCCGGTTCGGGCTGAAGGAGCTGGCACGGTGAGACGTTGCTTGTCCCGCACCTTGCCTTGTGCAAGGAAAGCGGCATGAGCCTTTCGCCACGCCTCATTGCTCCCGACAAACGCGGCGAGGACGCCGAGCAGACCTTGCGGCCGCAGACGCTTGGTGACTTCGTCGGCCAGGCGGCGGTGCGGGCGAATCTCAAAGTGTTCATCGAGGCCGCCAAGGGCCGCAGCGAAGCGCTCGACCACGTGTTGTTCGTCGGCCCGCCCGGCCTCGGCAAGACGACGCTGGCGCAAATCATGGCGCGCGAGCTCGGCGTCAATTTCCGCTCGACCTCCGGTCCGGTCATCGCCAAGGCCGGCGACTTGGCGGCGCTGCTCACCAACCTCGAAGACCGTGACGTGCTGTTCATCGATGAGATCCACCGGCTCAACCCGGCGGTCGAGGAAATCCTCTATCCGGCGATGGAAGATTTCCAGCTCGACCTGATCATCGGCGAGGGGCCGGCGGCGCGCTCGGTCAAGATCGACCTGGCCCGCTTCACGCTTGTCGCCGCCACCACCCGGCTCGGCCTTTTGACCAACCCGCTGCGCGACCGGTTCGGCATTCCGGTGCGGCTCAATTTCTACTCGGTCGAGGAACTCGAGCAGATCGTGCGGCGCGGCGCCCGCATCCTTGCCATGCCGCTCGGCGACGACGGTGCCTTGGAGATCGCCCGGCGGGCGCGCGGCACGCCGCGCATCGCCGGCCGGCTGTTGCGCCGGGTGCGCGACTTCGCCAGCGTTGCCGGCGACGGCCATGTCGACCGCAAGATCGCCGACGAGGCGCTGACGCGGCTGGAGGTCGACGGGCTCGGCCTCGACGCGCTCGACCGCCGCTATCTGTCGATGATCGCCCGGAATTTCGGCGGCGGGCCGGTCGGCATCGAGACCATCGCTGCCGGGCTTTCCGAGCCACGCGATGCCATCGAGGACATCATCGAACCCTTTCTGATCCAGCAGGGCTTCATCCAGCGCACACCGCGCGGCCGCGTGCTGGCGGCCAATGCCTGGCGGCATCTCGGCCTCGACGCGCCGAAGGACCTAGCGCAGCAGCAGATCAGCCTGTTCCAGGAGGAGCCCTAGCTTGCGGCTTCGTTGCCGATAGTCTCCGGAAACGGCAACGCCGCCAGCGAAAAACAGCCTCGCCCTCCAGGTCTTGATCATCGCCGGTCTATGCGCAAAACAGATGGTGCCAAAAACAGGTGCTGGTCGGGACCAAAAGGACAGCGCAATGGACGATCATGGTGACACGGCATTGTCCGCCGGGCTTTCCGGCGCGCTGACGGAATTCGGCCATCGATTGATGGCGCGCGTCTATTATGCCGACACCGATTTCTCCGGCGTCGTCTATCACGCGCGCTATCTCGAATTCTTCGAGCGCGGCCGTTCCGATTATCTGCGGCTGGCCGGCGTCCACCACACCGAGCTTGCCCAGGGCAAGCATGGCGAGAAAATAGTCTGGGTGGTGCGGCGCATGGAGATCGATTTCCGCGGTTCGGCCCGCATGGACGACATCCTGACCATTGACACACGCACCGAAGAGATTTCCGGCGCGCGGATCGTCATGGCGCAGCAATTGAAGCGCGGCAGCGAAGTGCTGGTCGAGGCGCGGGTCGAAGCGGCGATCGTCGGTGAGAACGGACGGCCGCGGCGCTTTCCCAAGGACTGGATCGCAGCCTTCATGCTCAGAACGCGCAAATAAGGGTTCAGAGGCCGGCAATTTCGGATCTCCCCCGGTCCGGGCTAGGATCGGCGGGCGACTCATCAGGGCGCGGCAATGCGCCGCGCTATACGTCCTAACCCATCCTTAACCATAACGGTCCATGAAGGGAATGGTTAAGATTGGGAGAATCCAAGCGCCTTCCTTTCACCAATATTTGCCCCGAAAAGGCCGCCAACGGTGCATTTGGGGTTATTCCGCAAGCCTAACGCGAACGGACCACAAGGGATGCCCATGGGCCAGCCGCCAGCCACGCCCGGAAAATCTTTAAGGACGTAACATGGAAAACATCGCTCTCGCCGAACCGGGCGCGCATTTATCGATTTGGGCCTTGTTCATGCAGGCCGGTTGGGTGGTCAAGCTGGTCATGATCGGGCTGCTTGGTGCCTCGATCTGGACCTGGGCGATCATCGTCGACAAGCTCGTCGCCTATGCCCGCATGCGGCTGGCGCTCAATCGCTTCGAACAGGTGTTCTGGTCGGGACAGTCGCTGGAAGAACTTTACCGCACGCTCGCCGACCGCAAAACGACCGGCATGAGCGCGATCTTTGTCGCCGCCATGCGCGAATGGAAGAAGAGTTTCGAGAAGGGCGCGAAATCGCCGCTCGGCCTGCAGACCCGCATCGACAAGGCGATGGATCTGGCGTTGACCCGCGAGATGGAAAAGCTGGAAGGGCGGCTCGGCTTCCTCGCCACCACCGGCTCGGCGGCGCCCTTTATTGGCCTGTTCGGCACGGTCATCGGCATCATGACCTCGTTCCAGGCGATCGCCGCCTCGAAGAACACCAGCCTTTCGGTGGTCGCGCCCGGCATCGCCGAGGCGCTGCTGGCGACGGCCATCGGCCTGCTCGCCGCCATCCCGGCCGTCATTGCTTACAACAAGCTGTCGTCGGACGCGAGCAAGATCGCGGTGCGCATGGAAGGGTTCGCGGATGAGTTCTCCGCCATACTCTCGCGCCAAATCGATGAAAAAGTCGCGCAGAAGGCCTGAGGAACGATCATGGGAATGTCCGTAAGCGCAGGTGGCGGAGGACGCGGCGGGCGCGGCCACAGGCGGCGCGGCCGCCATCACGCCCTGATCTCGGAGATCAACGTCACGCCGATGGTCGACGTGATGCTGGTGCTGCTGATCATCTTCATGGTCGCGGCACCGTTGCTGACGGTCGGCGTGCCGATCGACCTGCCGGATACGCAAGCCAAGGCGATGAACGCCGATACGCAGCCTATAACCGTGTCCATCAACTCGGCCGGTCAGATCTACCTCCAGGAAACCGAGATCCCGATCGAGGAATTGGTGGCCAAGCTGCAGGCGATCTCGAAGACGGGCTATGACGAGCGTATTTTCATCAGGGGTGACAAATCTACCGACTATGGCACGGCCATGAAGGTGATGGCCCGCATCTCGGCTGCCGGCTACAAGAATATCGGCCTGGTTTCACTGCAGGAACAGGATCAGTAGACGCAAGATGAGGACCGGCCTCACCACATCGGTGATCTTGCATACGGTGGCGATCGCCTTCGGGCTGTTCACGTTGTCCTCGCCGCCTGCGATGCCTGCGTCCGATGCGGAATCGGTGTCGGTCGAGATCGTGCCGATGGAAGCGACGGCACAGGTCCTGCAAGGCGACAAGAAGGCTGTGATGCACGACAAGCCGGCACCGCTACCGACGCAGCGTCCCGACATCGTTCCCGACGCCCAGAAAGTCGGCGAGAACAGCGTCGATACCGACAAGCCGCCGACACCTGAGCCCAAGCCCCAGCCAGTCGATATGACGGCGGCTCCGCCACCCGCGCCGACGCCGGTCGAAAAGCCCAAGCCCGAGGACGTGCCAAAGCCAAAGGAAGAGCCGAAGCCTATTCCCGCTACAGAGGTAGCGCCGGTGCCGCAGCCGAAGGAAGAGGTCAAGCCCGAACCGGTCAAGCAGACCGATCCCAAGCCGACGCCGGCCAAGGAGCCGACGCCCACGCCGCCGCAGGACAAGACTGCCGCGATCGATCCACAGCCCGAGGTCAAGCCGGATGCCGTCGCCGAGGCGATTGCCAAGGAACCGCCAACCGAGGAGGCGCAGCTTCCGGACTCGGCGCCGGCGCCCGAGGCTCGGCCGAAGCCGCAGCCGGTCCAGGCCGAAAGCGCCAAGGCGCCGGAGCGCAAGGATGCCGACAAGCCGGTCAAGGAAGCCTCATCCAAGCCGAAATCGGACGACAAGCAATTCAACGCCGACGAGATTTCGGCTCTGCTCGACAAGCGGAAGCCGGCCGGTGGCGGCGCCAAGCGCTCGACCCAACAGTCGTCGCTCGGCGGCGACAAGGACCAGGGCCAGAAGCTTTCGAAATCGGAGCAGGGGGCATTGGAGGCCCAGCTTGGTGGCTGCTGGACACTTCCGGTAGGGCTTGAGGGTTCGGAGGATTTCGTCGTCGTGGTCCGGTTTAATCTGGACGCCTCCGGTAAGTTGGATGGCCGGCCGAGCGTCGAAAAGTCGAGCGGAAACCGCCCGTTTGACGAAAGTGCCGTTCGCGCGGTTCAGAAATGCGATGTGGCCGGCCTGCAGGTTCCCGCGGGCAAGCAAGACATCTGGTCCGACGTTCGGGTCACCTTCGACCCCAGGGAGATGCTCGGCCTTTAGGGCCGGCGCCCACAGATTCAGCGAAGAGAAGCGAGAAGACATGAAATCCATCCTCAAGCCGCTCCTGACGATCGCAGCGATGGCGCTGGGTATGACTGTTGCGGTCACCCTGCCGGCACGAGCGCTCGTTGAGCTCAACGTCAACAAGGGCAATGTCGAGCCGTTGCCGATCGCCATCACCGATTTCCAGGGCGGCGATGCGCTTGGCGCCGAGATTTCTGGCATCGTCAGCGCCGACCTGAAACGCTCCGGCCTGTTCGCGCCGATCGACAAAAGCGCCTTTATCGAAAAGATCTCGAACCCGGATGCCACGCCGCGCTTCGAAGACTGGAAGGTGATCAATGCGCAGGCGCTGGTTACCGGCAGCGTTGGCAAGGAGGCAGACGGCCGCGTCCGCGCCCAGTACCGGCTATGGGACACCTTTGCCGGCCAGCAGATGTCCGGCGAGCAGTTCTTCGCCAACGACGCCAATACCAGGCGCGTCGCCCACATCATCGCCGATGCCATCTACGAACGGCTGACCGGCGAGAAGGGCTATTTCGACACGCGCGTCGTCTTCATCGACGAGTCCGGCGCCAAGAATGCGCGCAAGAAACGCCTCGCCATCATGGACCAGGACGGCGCCAACGTCCGCTATCTCTCGAACGGCAAATCGATCGTGCTGACGCCGCGCTTCTCGCCGAACCGGCAGGAAATCACCTACATGTCCTACGAGAGCGGCCAGCCGCGGGTTTACCTTTTGCAGATCGAGACGGGGCAGCGCGAACTGGTCGGCAATTTCCCCGGCATGACGTTTGCGCCGCGCTTTTCGCCGGACGGTCAGAAGGTAATCATGAGTCTTCTGCGCGACGACGGCAATTCCAACATCTTCGCCATGGATCTGAGAAGCCGCTCGACGACCAGGCTTACCAATTCGACCGCCATCGACACCTCACCGTCCTACTCGCCTGACGGCAGCAAGGTGGTGTTCACCTCGGATCGCGGCGGCCGCGCTCAGATCTATGTGATGGGCGCCGACGGCTCGGGCCAGACCCGCATCTCGTTCGGCGACGGCGTCTATTCGACGCCGGTGTGGTCGCCGCGCGGCGATCTCATCGCCTTCACCAAGCAGACCGGCGGCGAATTCCAGATCGGCGTCATGCGCACCGACGGTTCGGGCGAGCGCATCCTATCCACCGGCTTCCAGCAGGAAGGGCCGACCTGGGCGCCCAACGGCCGGGTGCTGATGTTCTTCCGCGATTCCAATGGTGGACCAAGACTTGTTTCGGTCGATCTCACCGGCCGCAACGAACAGTCGATCCCAACGGCGAACTTCGCCTCGGACCCGGCCTGGTCGCCGTTGCTGGAATAGAGGAATAGAGGAATAGGGGAACTGAGGAATAGAGGAACTGAGGAATAGAGGAACTGAGGAATTGAGGAACCGAGGAACTGACGAGTTGAAGAACTGAAGAATGGAGAAGGCAGCGGCCTACATCGAGCACGCGAGGGATTTGGAAGTCTACAAGCGTGCCTATGCGGTTTCCCTTGGGGTACACAGAGCCACGCTTGCTTTTCCGAAAATGGAGCAATACGCGCTCGCCGATCAACTTCGTCGTTCCAGCAAGGCGATCTGCGCCAATTTGGCTGAGGGTTTTGCCAAACAGACCCACTCCAAGCCCGAATTCGCACGGTTCATTTCGATGGCCATAGGGTCATGCAGTGAAGTGGAGACGTGGATTTCGTATGCGTTCGATCTCGAGTACATCACACAGGCGCAACGCGACGATTGGTTGCAATCCTATGCCCGCATCTACGGAATGCTGGTCAATCTCAGAGAGAAGCTGAGGTGATCTCTTTCCTCAATTCCTCAACTCTTCAATTCTTCAATTCCCTCTTTTTCATGTTTTGGCCGCATTTCCGCCTACGGTCCGCGCTCATTGTCGCCCTTGAGTAGCCCTCGGCAGAACGGTTGCGGACGGCAGCCGAAAACCAAATTTTAACCGTGTTTCTTGAGCGCTGGTTAACCCAAACGTGGTTACTGGAGGATCAATGAAATCACTCGAATTGCGAAGGAGAGGCGGCATGGGCCGTATCGCAGCACTTACCACAAACCCGGTCATGATCGCGCTGGTCGCGATGCTCGCGATCACCGGTTGCGCCTCGAAGAAGACGCCGAACAGCGCCGCCGATCTCGGCCTCAACGGCGCCGGCGCGGCAACGCCGGGCTCGGCCCAGGACTTTACCGTCAACATCGGCGACCGCATCTTCTTCGATACCGACTCGTCCTCGATCCGCGCCGACGCGCAGACGACGCTGTCGCGCCAGGCGCAGTGGCTGAACCAGTACAAACAGTTTGCCATCGTCATCGAAGGCCATGCCGACGAGCGCGGCACGCGCGAATACAATCTGGCGCTCGGCGCCCGCCGTGCTGCCGCCACCCGCGACTTCCTGGTCGCCAAGGGCGTTTCGGCGCAGCGCCTGAAGACCATTTCCTACGGCAAGGAGCGTCCGGTCGCGGTTTGCGACGACATCTCCTGCTGGTCGCAGAACCGCCGCGCCGTAACCACACTAGGCGGCGCCGGTTCTTGATCGGCATAAATGCAACACTTGGTGCGAAAGGCGGCCAAAAGGCCGCCTTTTTCATATCTGCTCGCTCCAATTCCTACGGCAAGGAGCGTCCGGTCGCGGTTTGCGACGACATCTCCTGCTGGTCGCAGAACCGCCGCGCCGTAACCACACTGGGCGGCGCCGGTTCTTGATCGGCATAAATGCAACACTTGGTGCGAAAGGCGGCCAAAAGGCCGCCTTTTTCATATCTGCTCGCTCCAAACAAAATTTGGCCGAAGTCTCACGTCCTGTTAAGAGCCGAGAGCGCCCGGCTGATCCTACTGGCTAGTCCCACTTGGCTGGTCCACTTCGGTTGGAAGGGCGCGCAACAGGCTAACGGTTTTCACGGCGAGAGGCACATGCATTTCAGAACGGTCTTGAGCGGCACGCTTGCGTTGCTGCTCGTATCAAGCACCGCCGCACTTTCTAGCGGGATCGGGGCAAGCGGCACCGGGCAATCCTCGGAAAGCGGATTTTCCTTCCACCTGCCGACGATCAAACTGCCCGGCATTTTCGGTGAAAAGAAAAAGCCGGATCAGGTTCAATTCGCGCAACAGGATGGCACCGGCACTCCGGCGCTGGAGGAACAGCTCCGGCAGATGAACGGCAAGATCGAGGAACTCAACTTCCAGGTCCTGCAGATGCAGGAGCAGATCCGCAAACAGCAGGAAGACAACGAATTCCGCTTCCAGCAGTTGGAAGGCGGTTCGCAAGGCGCGCAGCAGCCGGCCGAGCAGAAGAAGTCCGAGGCCGCGCCCAACAGCGACAGTAATGTGGCGGAGGCGCCGGCAACGCAGGCGCCGGCCGCTGCGGACACGCCGCCAGCCGGCGACAAGAGCGTCGAGGACGTCATCGTCGAATCGCCCACCGGCGATCCCGGCAAGCTGATCCCCGGCGCGCCGCCCAAGACGTTCGGCACCATCACCGTCGACAAAAACGGCAATGTCGTCGAAGCCGACGGCAATGCGCAGGCGAACGCGCCGGAGCAGAATACGGCCCCAGCCACCGGCGCCAACGCAGCCGGCAACAAGGCCGGCAAATCCGACGATACGGTGGTCGCGGCACTCCCCTCGACCAACGACCCGGAGGAGCTTTACCGCAACTCTTACCAGTTCATCCTGTCGGGCGACTACAGCACCGCCGAACAGGGTTTCCGCGACCACATCGCCCGTTTTCCCAAGGACGCCAAAGCGGCGGACGCGCACTACTGGCTCGGTGAATCGCTGCTCGGCCAACAGAAATACCGCGATGCGGCCGAGACTTTCCTCGCTGCCAGCAAGGACTATCCCAAGGCCAAGAAAGCGCCCGACATGCTGCTGAAGCTCGGCGTTTCACTGATCGGGCTGAAGCAGCGCGACGTGGCCTGTGCCACCTTCAGCGAGATCGGCAAGCGCTACCCCGATATTTCCGGCGCGCTCAAGGAGCGGGTCAAGCAGGAAAGGGCGCTAGCGGCGTGCTAGTTTTTCTGTTGCATGTCGTTGCCCCAAAATCGGGCCCACTTTTGGACGACATGCATGACGCTCGACACCGAGCCTGACCTTTCGGATTTTTCGCAGATCGACTTTTCCAACGGCGCTGTTGCGGCCGTGTCCGGCGGCAGCGACTCGACCGCCCTCCTCCTCCTCCTCAAAGCCCATCTCGACCGTACCGCGCCGGCAACGAAATTGCTGGCGGTGACGATCGATCACCAATTGCGGCCGCAAGCGGCAGCGGAAGCGAAAGCCGTGGCCAGGCTGTGCGCGGCGCGCGGCATTGCCCATCGCCTCCTCGCCTGGTCGGGGCACAAACCGTCGACCGGCCTGCCCGCCGCCGCACGCGAGGCGCGATACCGGCTGCTCGCCGAGGCCGCCGAAGCGGCAGGCATCGGCCTGATCCTGACCGGCCACACCGCCGACGACCAGGCCGAGACCGTGCTGATGCGGCAAGCACGTGACGAGCGGCCAAGCGATGGGGGGCCGAGTGATGCGGGGCCAGGCGACGCTGGGCAAAGCGACGACGGGCCGCGCGACGAGCGGCGGGGCCTTGCCGGCATGGCGCCGGCAACCCTCTACGACTGGCGGCACTGGATCGTGCGGCCACTGCTCGGCGTGCGGCGTGCGGCGCTGCGCGAATTCCTCAGGCGTAAACAGGTCGCTTGGGCCGAGGACCCGACCAATGCCGACACTGCTTTCGAGCGGCCGCGCATCCGTGCAGCACTTGGCGATGGTGATGGTGCGCCTCGCGTGGCTGAAGCGATGGCGCTGGCCAGAAAGGCGGCGGTCGAGCGTGAGCAGTTAGGACACGGCGCCGCCATGCTGATCCGCAGTTTTGCCTCCAGGCCGGCCGCCGGCCTCGTCCGCCTCGATCGGGATTTTGCAACGGACGGTGACAGCCGGGCGGCGATCTATGCGCTGCGCATCCTGCTGGCGGCGACCGGCGGCACCGCCTTCCTTCCCGACCAGGCCCGCAGCGAGGCACTTTTCGACCGGCTCCGCAGCGGGCCGCTTTGTGCCACATTGTCGCGGAGCGTGGTCGATGCTCGGCGTACCGGTATCTTTCTGCATCGCGAATTGCGCGATCTGCCGCCCGCTGTTGCGGTTTCCAACAATGCCCTTTGGGATGGCCGCAGACGGATCACGTTGGGCGACAATTCAGGTGCATTGTTGATCGCGCCGCTGTTGGTAGCACCGCTCGGGGCGGCCCTTGCCGCAAAGCGGGCAATTGCCGGGCCTGGCACGTCGGCAAGCCTCGTACGTGCCGCCTTGGCCGCGGAGCCGGCGCTGTGGCGAGATGGCGAATGCCTTGGTTTGCCGGGGGAAGGCCCGATGCCGGCGGCGGTCGCCGCATATCCGGCAGTCGCGCCCTTCGCCCGTTTCCTGCCGTGCTTCGATCTGGCGCCGGCCGATGCCGTCGCCGCGTTGCTTGGCGCGGCGCCGATTCCAGCCGCGCCATTCGGCGGCCACAGTGCCGGCTTACCACGGGCGAAAGCTTAACCGAGACCTGCTGTTATGCTTGGCAAGGGGAGACGCTCTCCCTATGTTAGGCCCAAGTTTCCTCTCACGACGCGTGTCCGCCCAGCGGGCGCCAACGGGACAATTGATGAATCCGAATTATCGCAACCTCGCGCTCTGGGCGATCATAGCGGTCCTGCTCATCGCTCTCTTCAATCTTTTCCAGACGCCGCAGACGCGTGGAGCCTCGAGCGATGTCCCCTATTCGCAGTTCCTGCAGGAAGTCGCGGCGGGGCGGATCAAGACGGTGACCATCGCCGGCGCCCGCATCTCCGGAACCTACACCGACAGTTCAAACGGCTTCCAGACCTATTCGCCTGGGGATCCGTCGCTGGTTTCGCGGCTGCAAGACAAGAACGTCACCATCAATGCGCGTCCTGAATCCGACGGCTCCAATTCGCTGTTCGGCACCCTGATCTCCTGGCTGCCGATGATCCTCATCCTCGGCGTCTGGATATTCTTCATGCGCCAGATGCAGTCCGGTTCCGGCCGCGCCATGGGCTTCGGCAAGTCGAAGGCTAAGCTTTTGACCGAAGCGCATGGCCGCGTCACCTTCCAGGACGTCGCCGGCGTCGACGAAGCCAAGGAAGATCTGGAAGAGATCGTCGAGTTCCTGCGCGACCCGCAGAAATTCCAGCGGCTCGGCGGCAAGATCCCGCGCGGCGTGCTGCTCGTCGGTCCTCCCGGAACCGGCAAGACGCTGCTCGCCCGCTCGGTCGCCGGTGAAGCCAACGTGCCGTTCTTCACCATTTCCGGCTCGGATTTCGTCGAGATGTTCGTCGGCGTCGGCGCAAGCCGCGTCCGCGACATGTTCGACCAAGCCAAGAAGAACGCGCCTTGCATCATCTTCATCGACGAAATCGACGCAGTCGGCCGCCATCGCGGCGCTGGCCTCGGCGGCGGCAATGACGAGCGCGAGCAGACGCTGAACCAGCTGCTGGTCGAGATGGATGGCTTCGAATCCAACGAAAGCATCATCCTGATCGCCGCCACCAACCGGCCCGACGTGCTCGATCCGGCGCTGCTCCGGCCGGGCCGTTTCGATCGCCAGGTGGTGGTGCCGAACCCAGACATCGTCGGCCGCGAGAAGATCCTGAAGGTGCATGTGCGCAACGTGCCGCTGGCGCCCAATGTCGATCTCAAGGTGATCGCGCGCGGCACGCCGGGGTTTTCCGGCGCCGACCTGATGAACCTGGTCAACGAGTCCGCCCTGATGGCGGCGCGGCGCAACAAGCGCCTCGTCACCATGGCCGAATTCGAGGATGCCAAGGACAAGATCATGATGGGCGCCGAGCGACGCTCGTCGGCGATGACGCAGGCCGAGAAGGAGCTGACCGCCTATCACGAGGCCGGCCACGCCATCCTGGCGCTCAACGTGCCGTCGGCCGATCCGCTGCACAAGGCGACCATCATCCCGCGCGGCCGGGCACTCGGCATGGTCATGCAACTGCCGGAAGGCGACCGCTATTCGATGAGCTACAAATACATGATCTCGCGCCTCGCCATCATGATGGGCGGCCGCGTCGCCGAGGAGTTCAAATTCGGCAAGGAGAACATCACCTCGGGTGCCTCCTCCGATATCGAACAGGCGACCAAGCTGGCGCGCGCCATGGTGACGCGCTGGGGCTTCTCCGACAAGCTCGGCCATGTCGCCTATGGCGACAACCAAGAGGAGGTGTTCCTCGGCCATTCGGTGGCGCGCACGCAGAATATCTCGGAAGAGACGGCGCAGATCATCGACGCCGAAGTGCGCCGGCTGATCGACGAAGCCTATTCGACGGCAAGATCCATCCTGACCAAGAAAAAGAAGGAATGGATCGCGCTGGCGCAAGGCCTGCTCGAATACGAGACGCTGTCCGGCGAGGAGATCAAGCAGCTGATCGCCGGCAACAAGCCCGCACGCGACCTTGGCGACGACACGCCGCCGAGCCGTGGCTCGGCCGTGCCGAAGTCCGGTCGCCGCAAGAAAGGCCCCGAGCCCGAAGGCGGCATGGAACCCCAGCCGTCAAGCTAGGCTCCGGCCCAGGAGAGATCGACTTCGAAACGCCGCGGTTTTGACCGCGGCGTTTTTCTTTTGATGACGGTCAATCTCACCTGTTCGCGAGGCGCTAAAGCTGCCGATCTCCCTCTCGTGGGGAAGATGCCAAGTGGTCGCAAAAGAGGGCCGGACGGAGGGGGCGCGAAGGAACACGACTTTGCAATCGTCCTTGAGCATCGATTCCGGCAATACGAATGGGGTGAGCCGGTGAAGGGAATTCGCGTTTTTCTGCCGGCCGCAACGCATTTTGTTCTTGCTTTGTTCCGGCAGCTATGCTATTAGTTTGAGTATGGTGCTGATTGGCGCCGACGACCCGCCCGCCGAGGCGGGTTTTTTGTTTCAGGCTTTTTGAAAGTTCCGGCGTTGCCGGCCTGACGCTGGCGGGACAGCGCCCCCCTGTCCTGCCGGACATCTCCCCCCACAAGGGGCCGGCCATTGCATATGAAGTCCCCTCATCCGGCCGCTTTGCGGCCACCTTCTCCCCGCCGGGGAGAAGAGCCTGGCATCAACGCTGGCGACCCGGGTGAGGGGCACTTGCCCATATGCGATTGCCCTGCCCGTCGTAGGGAGATCGGCACCTTCGACGTTTCGCGCAGCCCGCAAGGAAGTTGGCAAAGGGTTGAGCATGACCTCGGGAGGGCCGTCACATTGCTCGGCCACAACAAAAAGCCCGCGAACCTTGCGGCTCGCGGGCTCATATCGTCAGATGATGGCGCCGGTCAGCTCTTCAGCTTGGAGTTGCAGAGGCTGTAGAAGCCGCCGCCCTTCTGGATCCACCTGAGGCCGCCCAGCGTGTTGGCGTCCTTGTTGGCGTAATACAGGTCGAGG
The DNA here is from genome assembly GCF_040321795.1 of Mesorhizobium sp. M0244. NCBI lineage: Bacteria > Pseudomonadati > Pseudomonadota > Alphaproteobacteria > Hyphomicrobiales > Phyllobacteriaceae > Mesorhizobium > Mesorhizobium sp. M0244. Next base: position 27,438 of record NZ_JAMYSE010000002.1, read on the forward strand.
CAAGTATGCATGCGGCCCTTGGCCGGGGTCTCGGTTGCGTATTTTTTGGAGATCGCCGTCGGGAATTTCACGCCCTGGGGGGCGGTGATGGTCGGCGGTTGCGGATCGCCGGTGTACTTGGCATCGGGAGCCGGCAGGGTTTCGTCGTCGGCGGCACCGGTGCCGCATTGGCTCTTGCGGAAGTCGTTCCACTTCATGCCGTTCAGAGTATTGCCGGACTTGGCGGCCTGATATTTGGCGCTGCAATCCGCCATGCTGAGGCCTTTGCCGGTATCGGTCGCCGCGGCCGTCGTCGCCTTGGCAGGTGCGGCGGCGGGCTGTGCCGCTGCAGTTGCGCCGGCGGCGCATTCACTCTTGCGGAAATCGTTCCATTTCATGCCGTTGAGCGTGCCGGCAGCCTTGGCGGCCTGGTATTTGGTGCTGCATTCCTTGGCCGTCAGCCCAGGCGCCGCGTCATCGCTGGTGGCCGCCGCTGCTTTGGTCGTGGCGGCAGGCTGTGCGGCTGCAGTTGCGCCGGCAGCGCATTCGGTCTTGCGGAAATCGTTCCACTTCATGCCGTTCAGCGTGCCGGCGGCTTTTGCCGCCTGGTACTTGGTGCTGCACTCCTTCGCCGTCAGGCCCGGCGCCGCATCGTCGGCGGCAGCTGCCTTGGTGGTGTCAGCGGCCTTTGCCGTGGTCTTGGCCGGCTTGGTGTCGGTCGTAGCAGCAGCAGTGGCATCGGTGCCGCATTGGGCCTTGCGGAACTGGTTCCAGTTCTGCCCGTCAAGCGTTCCCGCATCCTTGGCCGCGTTATACTTGGTGCTGCACTCGGCCATGGTCAGCGCGTTGGCCGGCGCTGCCAGGAACAAAGTGACGACGGCAATGCCCGTCAAAGTCGCAAGTCGATGGATTAGCATGGCGTTTTCTCCATTGTGCCGCCCATTATATGTCCCTGGCGAATCAATAGCGCTCAACGGCCGGTTGCGCCAGATGCTAAGTGCGAGCGAGAAGGCCGGAAGATGCTTTCTTTGCGATAGGGTGATGAAATCGTTGCCACCTTATTGTTCTCCAAGGTAGATGTTTGGGGATGTATTCGCCCACGGCTACGCCCAGCTTCGGACCGCGAGACTATCTCATCGGATAGTCAGTCATGCCGGCCGGCGCCGTCGATCCGAAATTTGCCTTCGGCGAGAATGGTTCACCTTTAACACCCTTTGGGAACGTCCCTTGGCCGGCGTGACACAAAACACACAAGACAAAGGTTTTATAAGGATTAGTCGTCCATAATCATACAATGTGATGACAGAGCTCGGCCGATTTTATGGCATGAGATGCTCGGAAAGAACCATCAGGAAGCTGGCTAGCATGGCAGGACATTATTTCGGTACGGACGGCATTCGCGGGCGCGCCAACAAGTTTCCAATGACGGCGGAGGTCGCCATGAGGGTCGGCATGGCCGCCGGCCTCTCGTTTCAGCGCGGCAGCCACCGCCATCGCGTCGTGCTCGGCAAGGATACCAGGCTTTCCGGCTACATGATCGAGAACGCGATGGTGTCCGGGCTGTGCGCCGCCGGCATGGATGTCTTCCTGCTCGGCCCGATCCCGACGCCCGCGGTTGCAATGCTGGTGCGCTCGCTGCGCGCCGATATCGGCGTGATGATCTCTGCCTCGCACAACCCCTATTACGACAACGGCATCAAGCTGTTCGGCCCCGATGGCTACAAGCTGTCCGACGAGATCGAGGAGCGCATCGAGGGGATGCTCGACAAGGATATCGAACTGGCGCTCGCCGATTCCGATGGGCTCGGCCGTGCCAAACGCGTCGACGGCGTGCATGACCGCTATATCGAATTCGCCAAGCGCACGCTGCCGCGCTCGATGTCGCTGTCGGGCTTGCGCATCGTCGTCGATTGCGCCAATGGCGCCGCCTACAAGGTGGCCCCCGACGCGCTGTGGGAACTTGGCGCCGAGGTCGTTGCCATCAATGTCGAGCCCAACGGCTTCAACATCAACAAGGAATGCGGCTCGACCCATCCGGCCGGCCTGCAAAAGAAGGTGCACGAAGTACGCGCCGATATCGGCATAGCGCTCGACGGCGATGCCGACCGCGTCGTTATCGTCGACGAGAACGGCGCGATCGTCGATGGCGACCAGATCATGGCGCTGATCGCCGAATCCTGGCATCAGAGCGGACGGCTGGCCGGCGGCGGCGTCGTCTCGACGGTGATGTCCAATCTCGGCCTCGAACGCTTCCTCGGCGACATGAACCTGCAGTTGCATCGCACCAAGGTCGGCGACCGCTATGTCGTCGAGCACATGCGTGCCCATGGGCTCAATGTCGGCGGCGAACAGTCGGGCCACATCGTGCTGTCCGATTTCTCGACCACCGGCGACGGCCTTGTCTCGGCGCTCCAGGTGCTCGCCTGCATCAAGCGGCAGAACCGGCCGGTCAGCGAGCTGTCGAAGAAATTCGAGCCGGTGCCGCAGCTGTTGAAGAACGTGCATATTTCCGGCGGCAAGCCGCTGGAGGAGGCGCCAGTCAAGGCAGCGATCGAAGATGCGCGCCATCGCCTCGGCAAGGCCGGGCGCCTGGTCATCCGGCCATCCGGCACGGAGCCGCTCATCCGTGTCATGGCGGAGGGCGACGACCCACAACTCGTCGAGTCCGTCGTCAACGACATCGTCGAGGTCATTTCGGAAACGCGCAGCGCCGCCTGATCTCGCCAACAAGGTTGTCAGTTCGAAAGCCCGCTTCGGCGGGCTTTTTTGTTGGATCCTCTGTCAGTCCTGCTACAGCAACGGCCGCCAGATTCATCGAATTTTACGGAGTCGTGGTTAATCGATACGGTTAAACGCCTTTTAACCTTTCCAATTCATTATCCACAACTGAGGTCAATCATATTCGGGCGCGTTGCCGTTCGAGGGTTCTCAGGGGTGATAAGCATGTTCAACACAGCTAGAATGGCTCTTCTGGCCGCGCTGTTTGCCGGCGTCGGACCGGCATTCGCCGCCGATTTCGTCGAGCCGCCCGTGGTCGAGGAGGCACCGCCACCAGTTGCCTACGAGCAGCCGGCCGAATTCGGCGGCTGGTATATCCGCGGCGACATCGACTATCACTGGTCGAAGTTTCGTGGTGGCGACTATATCACCTACGGTGTAGCGCCCCAGAATCCCGGCAAGTTCGCCACCGGCAAGCTGGATGGCGCCTTCTCGGCCGGCGCCGGCGTCGGTTACCAGATCGATGAGCATTTCCGCACCGATCTCACCTTGGACTGGATGAGCAAATCCAAATTCCGCGGCTCGACCAATGGGTTTTGCGGCGTCAATCAAACGCCCTGCACCTCGGTCGACACCTCGTCCTATTCGGCGCTGCTGCTCTTGGCCAACGCCTATGTCGATATCGGCACCTGGCATGGCGTCACGCCTTATGTCGGCGCCGGCATCGGCGGTGCCTGGGTCAAATGGGATGAGCTGCACAATGTGGACAGCGACGGTTCATTCGATCATGCCGGCGGCAAGGGCTGGCGCTTTGCCTATGCTGCCATGGTCGGCGCATCCTATTGCTTGACCGACCGCGTCAAGCTTGACGTCGGCTACCGCTTCAGCCACATCAACGGCGGCAAGATGTTCGACTATGCCTCGCTCCCCAATGTCGGCCCCGGCTATGACAAAGGCATCAACGTTCACGAAGTGCGCGGCGGCCTGCGCTATCAGTTCGGCAGATCGGACTGCGCTCCGCCGGAGCCCTATGTTCCGGAACCGGAGCCGGTCTACACCAAGTAAGCGCTTCGAAAATCCAGGAATTCGTCGACCGCCCGGCTGATGCCGGGCGGTTTTCGTTTGGCGGCCTGGAGTGCTGGAACACCGTCCCGCCCGAAGAGCGAAAGCGCATCGAAATCAATTCTCTAACGCCTTGTTATCCTTAACCCGCACTTAACCACTATGGTTAACAATGCTCCCTGATACGGCGCGCGACCGCAAAATGCGCCAAGTTCGGGAGCCGGGACCATGACATTCAAATCGCCTGTAGTGCTGGCGCTTGCAGCAATCGTACTGATGCCGCTGACGCCGGCGCTTGGCGCTGACTACGATCCGCCGGTCTATGTCGACCAGGCGCCGGACTATGTGCCGGTCGAGGTTGGCTCGGGGTGGTATCTGCGCGGCGATGTCTCTTATCTGGCGCAGAAGAGTTACAGGACTGTGGATTTAGGGTTCAATGCTGCCAACTACGAAGAAAATGAGGATCCGGTTTTTGCGAGCATAGGCTTCGGCTACCACTTCAACGACTATCTCCGCGCCGATCTCAATCTCGGCTATCTGCCCGGCAACAAGATCGGCGTCAGCTATGACAGCGGAACGACCGTGGCATCGGGAGACCTGAAAAACTTTGCGTTCTCGGGCATACTCAACGGCTATGTCGATCTTGGCACCTATGTCGGAATCACGCCTTATCTCGGCGCCGGTATCGGTCTCGTCCAGAGCAGGCGTCGTCTCTCGGCGGACTACTTCACCAACAACGGCAACCCCGCCGACGATTTCGTCACGCATGACAACAAGACCCAATACTCATTCGCCTATACGCTGAATGCCGGCCTTGCCTATCAAGTGTCCAAGAATGTTTCGGTCGATCTTGGTTATCAGTATTTTTCCGCACCGGATGCCGAATACCAGACTGTCGAGAGCCTGATTTCCTATCCGATCCGCAAAGGGATCACTAATCACCAAGTCAAAATCGGATTGCGCTACGATCTCTGGTAGGCTCGATCGAAGCCGAGGCGTTAACAATGGCGGGTCGTGGCCGGCCGTTTGCGTTTTCGCCCCAGGGCGCCGGCAATATCCCGGCAGCGACAAAAACTTTCCCCTTGACGCCGAAAGGCTGAACGCATATCGCCGTCCGTGGGCCACCCCTCCCCAACGAGGGGCCACTATCTGGAAGGATAGACCACGATGACGACGCATACGAAGCCCGGACTCCGTCCGGCAAATCCCAATTTTTCCTCAGGTCCCTGTGCAAAACGCCCCGGCTGGTCGGTCGAGGCGCTCAAAAATGCCGCGCTCGGGCGCTCGCATCGCGCCAAGATCGGCAAGGCCAAGCTCGAACAGGCGATCGAGCTGACGCGCGAGCTCCTCCAGGTTCCGGCAGATTACCGCATCGGCATCGTGCCGGCGTCGGACACCGGCGCGGTCGAAATGGCGCTGTGGTCGCTGCTCGGCGAACGCGGTGTCGACATGGTCGCCTGGGAGAGCTTCGGTTCCGGCTGGGTCACCGATGCGGTCAAGCAGCTGAGGCTCGCCGATGTTCGCAGGATCGAAGCCGGCTACGGCGCGCTGCCCGACCTGACGAAAATCGACTTCGACCGCGACGTGGTCTTCACCTGGAACGGCACGACTTCGGGCGTGCGCGTGCCGAACGGCGATTTCATCCCGGCCGGCCGCAAGGGCCTGACCATCTGCGATGCCACATCGGCCGCCTTTGCGCAAGGGCTGGACTTCCAGAAGCTCGACGTCGTCACCTTCTCCTGGCAGAAGGTGCTGGGCGGCGAGGGCGCGCATGGCGTGCTGATCCTCAGCCCGCGCGCCGTCGAACGCCTGGAAAGCTACAAGCCGGCCTGGCCGCTGCCGAAGATCTTCCGCCTCACTTCGGGCGGCAAGCTGATCGAAGGCATCTTCAAGGGCGAAACCATCAACACGCCGTCGATGCTGTGCGTCGAGGACTATCTCGACGCGCTGCATTGGGCGAAGTCGATCGGCGGCCTCGATGCTCTGATCGCCCGTGCCGATGCCAATGCCGCAGTGCTCGATGGCTTCGTCAAGAGTTCCTCGTGGCTCGGCCACCTTGCCGTCGAGCCGGCAACGCGGTCGAACACCTCGGTCTGTCTTTCCTTCACCGATCCGGATGTCGTGGCACTCGATGCCGACGGACAGGCGGCCTTCGCCAAGGGCATCATCTCGGCGCTCGACAAGGAAGGCGTCGCCTATGACATCGGCGCCTATCGCGATGCACCGCCCGGCCTGCGCATCTGGTGCGGCGCGACAGTCGAGGCCTCCGACCTCGAAGCGCTGCTGCCGTGGCTCGACTGGGCCTTTGCCGCGCGAAAGGCGTTGCTGAAGGCAGCCGCCTGACTCCCTCCCCTTGCGGGGAGGGTGGCCCGAAGGGCCGGGTGGGGTCGTCTGCACCCGCTCAACGATACGAGCTCAACGATACGCCATCCAGAAAAGAAAAGATTTTCGGCCGCGCCCGGCCGCAACGACCCCACCCCGGCGCTTCGCGCCGACCCTCCCCTCAACGGGGAGGGACGCCAATCGCAAAGGACCAAGCCCATGCCACGCGTTCTCGTCTCGGACAAACTCTCCACCACCGCCGTGCAGATCTTCAGGGATCGCGGCATCGACGTCGACTATCTGCCGGATCTCGGCAAGGACAAGGAAAAACTGCTCGAGGTGATCGACCAGTATGATGGGCTGGCCATCCGCTCGGCGACGAAGGTCACTGAGAAGCTGATCAACGCCGCGACCAGGCTGAAGGTCGTGGGCCGCGCCGGTATCGGCGTCGACAATGTCGACATCCCGGCGGCGAGCCGCAAGGGCATCATCGTGATGAACACGCCCTTCGGCAATTCGATCACCACCGCCGAGCATGCGATCGCCATGATCTTCGCGCTGGCCCGCCAGATACCGGAGGCCAACGCCTCGACCCACGCCGGCAAATGGGAAAAGAACCGCTTCATGGGCGTCGAGATCACCGGCAAGACGCTGGGCATCATCGGCTGCGGCAATATCGGCTCGATCGTCGCTACGCGCGGCGTCGGCCTGAAGATGCACGTCGTCGCCTTCGACCCGTTCCTGTCGGACAGCCGCGCCGAGGAACTCGGTGTCGACAAGGTCGAGCTGGACGAGCTGTTCGCCCGCGCCGATTTCATTACCCTGCACACGCCGCTGACCGACAAGACGCGCAACATCATCGACGCTGCGGCGATCGCCAAGATGAAGACCGGCGTGCGCATCATCAACTGCGCCCGTGGCGGGCTGATCGTCGAGGCCGACCTGATCGCGGCCTTGAAGAGCGGCAAGGTGGCCGGCGTCGGCATCGACGTGTTCGAGGTCGAACCGGCGGAGAAGAACGCGCTGTTCGGCATGGAGAACGTGGTGGCGACGCCGCATCTGGGTGCCTCGACGATGGAGGCGCAGGAGAATGTCGCGCTACACGTCGCCGAGCAGATGTCGGACTATTTGATCAAGGGCGCCGTTTCCAATGCCATCAACATGCCGTCGATCACCGCCGAGGAAGCGCCGCGGCTGAAACCTTTCGTCAAGCTCGCCGAAGTGCTTGGCGCCTTCGTCGGCCAGGTCACCGAGGATCCGATCAAGGAAGTCGAGATCCTGTTCGACGGCTCGACCGCGACGATGAACACGCGGGCGCTGATCAGCGCCACCCTTGCCGGGCTGATTCGGCCGCAGGTCGCCGATGTCAACATGGTGTCGGCGCCGATCATGGTGAAGGAGCGCGGCATCATCGTCGCCGAGGTCAAGCGCGACAAGTCGGGCGTGTTCGATGGCTATATCAAGCTGACGGTCAAGACCGAGCATAGGACGCGCTCGATCGCCGGCACCTGTTTTTCGGACGGCAAGCCGCGCTTCATCCAGATCAAGGGCATCAATCTCGACGCCGAGGTCGGCCAGCATATGCTCTACACGACCAATGCCGACGCGCCCGGCATTATCGGCCTGCTCGGCACGGTGTGCGGCGAGAACGGCGTCAACATCGCCAATTTCCAGCTCGGCCGCAACCGGCCGGGGGGCGATGCCATCGCGCTGCTCTATCTCGATGCCCCGTTCCCGGAAAACGTCTTGGCGCAGGTGCGCTCGCACAAATCGATCGACTCGGCCAAGCGGCTGCGCTTCGACGTCGGCGTCGCCTGAAAATTCGGTCGCTCCGTGTGCGGCAGCACGCGGAGCTCTTCCGCGGTCGTTGATGGACCGCAGTGAAACGTCGCGGCAAGCGACTTCATTCAGCCGCGGATATCGCCGTCTTCCGTCCGCTGTATTCGGCGAGGCCGATGCCGCCAAGCACCAGCACGAGGGCCAACGCCTGATAGAGCTGGAACGCCTCGCCGACGATCAGCACCGACAGCAGCGTTCCGAAGATCGGCACCAGATTGATGAACAGGCCGGCCCGGTTGGCGCCGATCAGCTCGTTGCCTCTGATATAGAAGATCTGCGAAATGACCGAGGCGCCGACGGCAGTATAGACTGCGACCGCCCAGCCGCGTGCATCGGGGACGATGACCCTGCCGGCGGCAATCTCCCACAGAAAGAAAGGCAGCGATGTGACGAGTGCGGCAACCGACAGCGCCAGCATCAGGCTCTGCCAGCGGATGACCGGCTTCAGCCGCAACCCCACCGAATAGAAGGAGTAGCAAAGCACGGCGACCAGCATGATGGCATCGCCGAAGTTGAGATCCAGCCTGAGAAGCTGGCGTGGATCGCCATGGCTCGCCGTCACCACGACACCGGCGATGGTCAGCACGACACCGATGACCTGCACGCCGTTGACGCGCAGGCGAAAGAACACAAAATTGGCGATGATGATGACGATCGGAATCGCCGCCTGCTCGATCGAGACGTTGATCGCCGTGGTGTAGTTAAGCGCCGTGTAGAAGATCGTGTTGAAGAAGGCGAAGCCGCAAGCGCCGAGCCCGCCAAGTAGCAACCACTGCCTGCGCACCACCGGCCAGTCTTGGCGCAGCGTTCCCCAGCCGATCGGCAGCAAGATCAGAACCGCCAGCAGCCAGCGCAGGAAGACCAGCGTCATCGGCGAAATATGACCGACCGCCAGCTTTCCCGCCACGGAGTTGCCGCCCCACAGCAAGGTGGTGAACAGCAGGAACAGATAGGCGGTTCGATGCATCGTGAAGTCCCGGCCAGGCAGAGAGAAATGACGGGTCGTTGCGGGCCTATTGCGACAGCTCGCGCAAGTAAATGATGTCAAAGGCGAAAATTGTTGTGCCTCGGAGCGTTTTGGGCGGCAAAGAATGGTCGCGCTCGCCGGGTCTTGACGCTATAGAGCGACATGCGCCCAATTGGACGCACAAAGTACGCTCTAGGGCTTATTAATCTTCGCATCGTGCTTTTGAAAATCGATTCCGATTTTCGGGCCGATGCGATAGAGGCCTGTCGTTTCGAACCGTTTCAAGCTGCGTCGCGCGGCGTCTCAAGGGAAAAGAAGCATGGCCAATGTGGTGGTCGTCGGCTCGCAATGGGGCGATGAAGGCAAAGGCAAGATCGTCGACTGGCTGTCCGAGCGTGCCGACGTTGTCGTGCGCTTCCAGGGCGGCCACAATGCCGGCCATACGCTGGTCGTCGACGGCAAGGTCTACAAGCTGTCGCTGCTGCCGTCCGGCGTCGTGCGGCAAGGCAAGCTGTCCATCATCGGCAATGGCGTCGTCTTCGACCCGCACGCCTTCGTCGCGGAAGTTGCGAAATTGAAGGCTCAGGGCGTCGAGGTGACGCCGGACCGCCTGAAAATAGCCGAAAACACCGCGCTTATCCTGTCCTTGCACCGGGAGCTGGACGGATTCCGCGAGGACGCCGCTTCCAATTCCGGAACGAAGATTGGCACGACCCGTCGTGGCATCGGTCCCGCATACGAAGACAAGGTGGGCCGGCGCGCGGTCAGGGTGATGGATTTGGCGGATTTGGAAACGCTGCCCTTGAAGGTCGACAGGCTGCTGACGCACCACAATGCGCTGCGGCGCGGGCTGGGCCATGCCGAGGTCACGCATGAGGCGATCATGAGCGAGCTGATCTCGGTCGCCGACGAGATCCTGCCCTATATGGATCGCGTCTGGAAAATCCTCGACGACAAGCGCCGGGCCGGCGAGCGCATCCTGTTCGAGGGCGCGCAAGGCACGCTGCTCGACATCGACCATGGCACCTATCCGTTCGTCACCTCCTCCAATACGGTCGCCGGTCAGGCTGCCGCTGGGTCCGGTGTCGGCCCGGGCGCGATCGGCTATGTGCTCGGCATCACCAAGGCCTATACGACGCGGGTTGGCGAAGGTCCGTTTCCGACCGAACAGAAGAACGAAATCGGCGAGTTCCTGGGCACGCGCGGCCATGAATTCGGCGTCGTCACCGGCCGCAAGCGGCGCTGCGGCTGGTTCGATGCCGTGCTGGTCCGCCAGGCCGTCGCCGTCAACGGCATCAAGGGCATTGCGCTGACCAAGCTCGATGTGCTCGATGGGCTGGATGAGATCAAGGTCTGTACAGGCTACCGCCTTGACGGCGAGGCGATCGATTACCTGCCGGCCAGCCAGGGCGCGCAGGCGCGCGTCGAACCGGTCTACGAGACGCTGGAGGGGTGGAAAGGCACCACCGCCGGCGCGCGTAGCTGGAACGACCTCCCGGCCCAGGCGGTGAAATACGTCCGCTACATCGAAGAGCTGATCGGCGCGCCGGTCGCACTCCTTTCCACCAGCCCTGAACGCGACGACACGATACTTGTGACCGATCCGTTTCAAGACTAGTTTCTCAGCCTTTCCGGGCATTGCGGCTGATTTGCGGGGGCCGGCCCAGAAACAAAATGCAGGTCGACTGAAGCATGGTAGATTTTGTTTCTGTTCTGAAAAAGGCGCTCGATAATCTTGGCGAGCCGTCGGCGGAGGTGCGCGCCAGGGTCTACGACAAGGCTCGTTCGACGATTGCGAAGAAGATTGCCGACCGCGATCCACCGCTTACGCCGTCGGACGCCGCTAAGCAGAAGCGTGCGCTCGAAGAGGCCATCTCAAGCATTGAGCGAGACTACGCCAAACCTGCGCCGACATCCGATCCGCTGGCGGAACTGGAGGACATCTTCTCCTCCATAGACCGCAACAAGAACCAGTCCAGTCATGTCCGGCAGCCGGCAAAGACGGAGCCGGCAAAGAGCGGGCCGGCATGGCAGCCCACGCCCGCCAAGGCGGCGCCGAATTGGCAAAAGCCGCAGCCCGTCGCTCTTCCTCCGGAGCGCGCTGGTTCGCCGTCATCCGACATGGATCTTCCGACGGCCGATGGCAAAGATGGCGTTTTTCAGGACGATGACTTTTCCAACGACGGCGGCCCCGCGGAGGACAGGTTCCAGCGGCTCCATCCTGCCGAGCGCAGGCGCAGCTATGGCGGCGTGATAGCCGCCGTCATCGCCTTGCTCGTCATTGCCGGTGGGGGTTATGGCATGTGGCTGAACAAGGAGGCGTTCGGCAGTATGTTCGGCCTCGACGGGACCAAAGCCGTCGCCACCGAACCGCTGGTAAAACCAGCCCCGGCCAAGCCGGTGGCCGACGCGGCCGTACCGGCCGCCGCGCCGCCGACGGAGGCCGGCGAAGGCGCGAAGTTCACGCAGCGCCTGACGCCCGAGGGCCACGAAGTGGATCCCGGCCCCGCAGCCGGGCAGGCGGGCATCGGCGAAGGCGAATCCGTCGCCGCACTCACCACGCCGCCGTCGGCCGCACAAGCTCCGACCACCCCGGCACCCGCCGCGCCGGCACCGGCCGCACCTGCCGACACGCAAGCCCCGGCCACTGCTCCAGCAGTCGATGGGTCGGCTGCACCAACTCCCGCAACGCCGCCCGCCAACGGAGAGGCAGCACCCGCCGATGCTGCGACTGCCCCGCCCGCGCCCGCAGCGGCCGCCACACCGCCCGCACCGGCAGCGGCACCAACGGTAGTTCCACCGGAAGCCGCGTTGGCGGTCGGCCAGAAGGCGATCTTCTACGAGGAACGCACCAGCACCGCTCAAGGCTCGGCCGAGCCCGGCAACATCGTCTGGTCGCTGGTGCAGGAATCGCCCGGCGGCGACCTGCCGCCCGAGCCGGCGATCCGCGCCGAGGCGACTATTCCAGGCAAGGATATCCAGTTGCGCATGACGATCCGTCGCAACACCGACCAGACGCTGCCGGCCAGCCATATCATCGAGATGATCTTCCTGACGCCTAACGGCTTCGAGGGCGGCGGTGTCGACAACATCCTGCGTGTCGCCATGAAGGGCTCCGAACAAGATGCCGGCAGTCCGCTGATCGGCATCCCGGCCAAGATCGCCGACGGTTTCTTCCTGGTTGCGCTCAACGACACCAAGGCGGATGAAGACGCCAATTTGACCTTGCTCAGGGGCCAGGACTGGATCGACGTGCCGGTCGTCTACAAGACCGGGCGGCGGGCGCTGCTCACCATGGAAAAGGGCATTCCCGGCGAGAAGGTGTTCGACGAGGCGCTGAAGGCCTGGCAGGCCAAAACGGCGGGCTGAAGCTGAGGTATTGGTCCGGTCGCTGGTACCGTTCAGAAGCCCTGGAACAGCATGTCGAGTGCGGTCACGATGTCGTCGTGATGCCGAGAAAGATTTCCTTCGGCGATGAGCAATTCAGAGGTCATCAAGGCTGACATGAATTGAGTGACCATGACATGGTCCTTACCGTTGATGGTGAAGATAGGATTTAGCCGGCGGCCCGGCACCGGGGCCTTGTTGGCTGGCATCAGCGGGACGACTACCTTCGTGTCGAGCCGTCCCAGAAGGTCGGACTGGACATCGAGAAGGTAACCGTCGCCTTCGGCACTCTGATAGAAATCATAACGCGCCATCAAAACAGCCGGTACTTGGCCAAAGGCAAGCCGTTGCGCCTGACATAGTCATTGGAACTGTCGATCGCTTCCTTGTTTTCCTCTTGCCACCGCCGGTTTTTTTCGGCCGAAATCGCCTTGGCGATGCCCTCTTCCGCAGCGCGGGATATATTGATGCCCAACGCTTTGGCATCCTCGATCAATCTGGAGTCGATCGATGTATTAACCGACTTTCTTTGGGCTTTTGGAGTCGATTGAAGCATGGAGTCGCTCCCATTTATGCGCATAATGTAGGCGCATATGAGCGTGCATGCAACCTCTCATGCCTCCATCTCTTCCCGCAGCATCTCGAGTTCCAGCCACTCCTCCTCGAGTGCTGCCAGCGTGGTTCGCTCCTTGTCGAGCGCGGCAATCGTCTTCTGGAACGAGGCCGGGTCGCGCTCGTAATAGGCCGGATCGGCGATGTTGTTCTCCAGCCGCGAGATCGAGGCCGACACCGCCTCGATCTTCTTGGGCAGCGATTCCAGGGCGAATTTCTGCTTGAACGACAGTTTCTTCGCCGGGCCCTTCGGCGCGGCCGCTTCGCTCCTAGTTGCCGCTTCGCCGTTTTCTGGCTTCGGCCGCGCCTTGCGGTCGTCCAGCCTGGTGCCGCCGCGCTGCGCCAGCATGTCGGAATAGCCGCCGGCATATTCGATCCAGCGGCCGCCGCCTTCCGGCGCGATGATGCTGGTCACGGTGCGGTCGAGGAAATCGCGATCGTGGCTGACCAGGATCACCGTGCCGGCAAAGCCGGCGACCAGTTCCTGCAGCAGCTCCAGCGTCTCCATGTCGAGATCGTTGGTCGGCTCATCGAGCACAAGGAGGTTTGCCGGCCGCGCCAAAACGCGGGCGAGGATCAGCCGCGCCCGCTCGCCGCCCGAAAGCTCGCGCACCGGCGTGCGCGCCTGTTCCGGCTTGAACAGGAAGTCCTTCATGTAGGACACGACATGCCGCTGCTCGCCATTGATGACGAGGTTCTCGCCGCGCCCGTCGGTCAGATACTGCGCCAGCGTCTCCTGCGGGTCGACGGCTTCGCGCTTCTGGTCGAGCGTGGCGATCTCCAGATTGGTGCCGAGCCGCACCGTGCCTGCGTCCGGCTTCAATTCGCCGGTCAGCATCTTCAATAGCGTCGTCTTGCCGGCGCCGTTCGGCCCGACCAGGCCGACGCGATCGCCGCGCTGGATGCGGGTCGAAAATCCCCTGACCACGGTCAGATCGCCAAAGCTCTTCTCGATGTTCTTGGCTTCGATCACCAGTTTGCCGGATTCGGCGGCGTCGCTGGCTATCATCGTCGCCGCACCCTCGGCGCCGCGATGGCCGCGAAAGCGCTGGCGCATGGTCTGCAACTCACCGAGCCGGCGCATGTTGCGCTTGCGCCTTGCCGTCACGCCATAGCGCAGCCAGTGCTCCTCGCGCACGATCTGGCGGCCGAGCTTGTGCTGCTCGCGCTCTTCCTCCTCCAGCACGATGTCGCGCCATTCCTCGAAATAGGCAAAGCCCTTGTCGAGACGGCGGGTCTGGCCGCGGTCGAGCCAAATTGTGGCGCGCGACACGCGTTCGAGAAAACGCCGGTCATGCGAGATGACGACCAGTGCCGAGGAGGTGCGGGCAAGCTCCTCCTCCAGCCATTCGATAACCGAAAGGTCAAGGTGATTGGTCGGTTCATCGAGGAGGAGAATGTCGGGCTCCGGCGCCATGACGCGGGCGAGCGCGGCGCGCCTCGCCTCGCCGCCGGAGAGATCGTTCGGCCGTTCCTCGCCGGATAGGCCGAGATGCTCCATCAGATAGGTGGCGCGGTAAGGATCGTCGGCCGGCCCGAGCCCCGCCTCGACATAGGCGCGGACAGTCGCAAAGCCGTCCATGTCGGGCATCTGCGGCAAGTAGCGCACGGTCGCCGATGGCTGGCGGAAGACTTCGCCGTCCTGTGGTTCGATCAGCCCGGCGGCGATCTTGAGGAGCGTCGACTTGCCAGAGCCGTTGCGGCCGACCAGGGCGATCTTGTCGCCAACTGAGGCCGTCAGGGCGGCACCGTCGAGCAGCGGCGTGCCGCCAAAGGTCAGCTTTATCCCGTCGAGATTGAGAAGCGGCGGCGCCATGTCAGCTTTCTGGGCTCAGCTTTCCGGAAGAGGGTAGGGATGCGCGAGCAGCAGCGCGCGGCCGCTGGCCAGCGCGATTTCGAGCCGGCCCTTGACCTCGTTGGAAATGGTTAGCGACGAGCCGAACGCAACCTCGACATCGTCGAGCGGCCATTTGGCGCCGGTGACTGTCAGGCCGGCGAGATCCGAAAAGCCGAGCACCGAAAACAGCGTGCCGTCGACATAGTCGAAGCCGGTCTTTCCAGGCAGCAAAGGAATGCCTTCCTGTGCGCCGCTGGTCAAAAGCACTTCCGTTCCGCCTTCCGCCAGCCGGACGCTCAGCGCCAGATGCAGGAAGATGTGGTCGGTGCGTTTGCCGCCGAAGGCGCCTGCGAGCACAAGGCTGGTCGCACCGCGTTCGAGCGCGGCGGCGATAGCGAGTTCACCGTCGGTCTTGTCCTTTTCAGCGGGAAACACCTGCCGTGGCACGGCGGCCAGATCCTCCGGCAAATCGGCAGGCACGGAATCGAAATCGCCGACCCAGAGTTCCGGCCTCAGGCCCAGCATACGGGCATGGCCGATGCCGGCATCGGCGGCAATGACGCGCGTGCCGGCGACCTGGCGGTCGAGCAGCGGCGTGCGGATGAGATCGCCGCCAAGCAGGATGGTGAATGTGCTCATATCTCGTGGCCCTTACCAGCCCTGCCCCGGAAACGGAAGATGAAACGGCAGACGAAACGGAAGGCCGCGCTTTGGATGCCCGGCAAACTTCCGCTTGCGCGGCACTTCGGCCGGGCCTATGTGTCGAAACGCTCTAACGGGGTGCCGGACGCGATCTTCGCGGACCGGCTGAGAGGCAAGACTGCCAACCCGCTGAACCTGATCCGGTTTGTACCGGCGGAGGGATTAGACGTTTCGGACAGCCCGACGCCTCAATTCCTTTCAACGCGAACGAAGGAGGCGCCGATGCGCAGTTTTTTCCACTCTCTTGTCTCGATTGTCCTGCTTGCAGCATCCGCGCTCGCCCTGCCAGGGCAGGCATCGGCACAGGATAAGCTGACCGTCTATACCTATGAAAGCTTCACCGCCGATTGGGGTCCGGGACCGGCGGTGAAGAAGGCTTTCGAGGCCGAGTGCGGCTGCGTCGTCGAATTCGTCTCGGTCGCCGACGGCGTCGCGCTGCTCAACCGTGTGAAGCTGGAAGGCGCCGCGACCAAAGCCGATATCGTGCTTGGCCTCGATACCAATTTGACCGCAGATGCCAAGGCAACCGGCCTGTTTTCGCCGCATGGCGCCGTGTCGGACGTCAGCGTGCCGGGCGGCTGGAGCGACGGTATTTTCGTGCCGTTCGACTATGGCTATTTCGCCGTCGTCTACGATACCGAAAAACTGAAGAGCCCGCCGAAGAGCCTCAGGGAATTGGTCGAGGGCGATGCCGGCGACAAGATCGTCATCCAGGATCCGCGCACCTCGACGCCGGGCCTTGGCCTGCTGTTGTGGGTCAAGTCGGTCTATGGCGACAAGGCGCCGGAAGCCTGGGCCAAGCTCAGGGCAAAGGTGCTCACGGTAACGCCGGGCTGGAGCGAGGCCTACGGCCTGTTCACCAAGGGCGAGGCGCCGATGGTGCTGTCCTACACCACCTCGCCGGCCTATCACATGGTTGCCGAAAACACCGAGCGCTACCAGGCGGCGTCCTTCGAGGAAGGCGAATATCTGCAGATCGAGGTCGCTGGGATCACCACCAAGGGCGCGAAGAATCCGCTGGCGGAAAAGTTCATGGCCTTCATGACCGGGCCGAAATTCCAGGACGTCATTCCCGAGACCAACTGGATGTTCCCGGCCGGCAAGACCGACAAGCCGCTCAACCCGGCTTTCGACAAGCTCGTCAAACCGACCAAAACCTTGCTGTTCAGCTCGGAGGAGGTGGCGGCAAATCGCAAGGCTTGGGTCGACGAGTGGCTGGCGGTGATGAGCAAGTAGGCTTTCACCGACGAAGATGTTCGCTCTACGGCGCCCCCCTCTGTCCTGCCCTCTTTGCCAAAGCTTGGCATCTCCCCCACGAGGGGGGAGATTGGCCGTCATTTCGGCTTTCGCCAATCTCCAACGTTGCAGGACTGAGCGAGGCGCGGACGCTGCCGATCTCCCCCCAAGTGGGGGAGATGTCCGGCAGGACAGAGGGGGGCGCGAAGGAACGCCGTCCTCGCTAAGAATCTCGAATCTGGCGGTCTAGCGTGCAACGCGCGTCATCATCGGACTCCCGCGTCACCGCTGGCACAGTCGCGCTCGCCGCCATCGCGCTGCTGATCGGCGGCGCCTTCGCAGGGCTCGTCCTGGAAGCCGCACGCGACCCTTCCGGTGCTGTCTCGGCTTTCGATTCCTATCTCTTCCGGGTCACCCGTTTCACGCTCTGGCAGGCTCTGTTGTCGACCCTGCTCTCCGTCGCACCAGCGCTGTTCGTCGCGCGTGCCCTGTCGCGGCATCCACAGTTTTTCGGGCGAGGCTTTATCCTGCAGCTTTTCGCCGTGCCGCTGGCGCTGCCGGCCATTGTTGCCGCACTCGGCGTCTTGGCACTCTATGGCCGCGCTGGGTTTTTCGCCGGCATGCTCGGCGCGATTGGCGGCCAGAGCTGGCCCGGCATCTATGGTCTGTCGGGCATTCTCGTCGCCCATGTCTTCTTCAACCTGCCGCTGGCAACGCGGCTGTTCCTGGAAGCGTTGCAGACGGTGCCGGCCGACCAATGGCGGCTGGCGAGCCAGCTTGGCATGGGCGCGGCGCCGGCCTTCCGGCTGATCGAATGGCCAACGCTGCGTGCGGCCCTGCCGGGCATCGCCGGGCTCGTCTTCATGCTCTGCATCACCTCCTTCACCATCGTGCTTACGCTGGGTGGCGGGCCGCGTGCGACGACGCTGGAGGTTGCTATCTACCAGGCGCTGCGTTTCGACTTCGACCCGGCGCGGGCGGTGACGCTGACCTTGCTGCAAATTGCCCTGACCTTTGTCGTGGTGCTGGCATTGACGCGGCTTGGCGCCAATATGACCGGCGACGCCAATCTGCCGGTTGCGCCGCGCCGGTATTTTTCAGCTGGTGCGGCCGAGACCGTGCTGAACGCGCTGGTGATCGGGCTGGCACTGCTGTTCGTCGCCGGGCCGATGGCGGCCACGCTGGCGGCCGGGCTTGGCGCCGATCTCGGCCGCCTGGCCGGCGAGAGCGCGGTGCGGCAAGCGACGGCGACCAGTGCCATGCTCTCCCTCTTATCGGCGCTGCTCTCCTTGGCGTTGTCGCTGTCGCTGGTCATGGCGCGCCGGGCGCTGGCACTCACCCGGCGGACCGGCAGGCGGACGCTGCTCGAACATCTGGCCGACACCGGTGCGGGGTTCGTCCTGGTGGTGCCGCCCATTGTCATCGGTGCCGGCTGGTTCCTGCTCCTGCGCACCGTCAGCGATGTCTTTGCGATCGCCCCTGTCATGGTGGTTGCGGTCAATGCGGTGATGGCGATGCCGTTCGCCATCCGCGCTATCCGCCCTGCCTATGACGCGGCGAGCGAACGCCACGAACGGCTCTGTGCACAGCTTGGCATCTCGGGCTGGAACCGGTTGCGGCTGGTCGACTGGCCGTCGCTGCGGCGGCCGCTCGCCACCGGCTTCGCTTTCGCCATGGCGCTGTCGCTCGGCGATCTCGGCGTCATTGCGCTGTTCGGCAGCGATTCCGTGCAGACCTTGCCCTATCTGCTGCTGGCGCGCATGGGCAGCTACCGCACCGAGGATGCGGCCGGGCTGGCGCTGCTGCTCGGCCTTGTCTGCCTGGCACTGGTGCTGACCGCGGACTGGCTGGGAAGGAGAGAGAAATCATGATGCCGATCAGCCCGGAACGGTCCATTTCGGTGGAAAAAAGCGCGGCCGTGCGGCTCGACAATGTCTCGTTCAGCTATGGTGAAACGCCGCTTATATTCGACGTCGATTTCCCGGCGTCGGAAATCACCGCCATCATGGGGCCGAGCGGTTCGGGAAAGTCGACGCTGCTCAATCTGGTGGCCGGTTTCGAGGTGCCGCGGTCGGGCCGCGTGCTGATCGGCGGCGCCGACGTCAGCACTGCGCCGCCTTCAGAGCGGCCGGTGTCGATGGTATTTCAGGAAAACAACTTGTTTGCCCATCTTTCCCTCGAGCAGAATGTCGGGCTCGGCCGCTCGCCTTCGCTCAGGCTGAACGACGCCGATCGCGCCGCAATCGCCGCAGCGCTGAAGCGCGTCGGCCTTGCCGGCAAGGAAAGCCGGCTGCCGCGCGAACTCTCGGGCGGCGAGCGGCAGCGCGTCGCGCTCGCCCGGGTCCTAGTGCGCGACCGGCCGGTGTTGTTGCTCGACGAGCCGTTCGCTTCGCTCGGACCGGCACTGCGCGACGACATGCTCGACCTGGTGGCCGACGTCCATTCGGAGCAGCGCATGACGGTGCTATTCGTCACGCACCAGCCGGACGATGCGCGCCGTATCGGCCGAAACATGGTTTTCCTGGATGGTGGCACGGTTGCCGCGACGGGCACCGCCGCCGATTTTTTCGTCGGGGCTGGACCGGAGGCATTCCGACGCTATATCGGCTCGGGTCCGTTTGCGGCTGGATCACGAGATGTTGCCCGGAAGCGGACATAATTTATGGTCAAACCGGCGGAAGGCGAAGCGGCGCTTGCTTGCCATGGTCGAGGTAGTGTGGCTAGGTCCGCCAGGAGTTGGTCCGGCTTAGACCGTGATTTGCCCTTGCTGCCTCGTATCTGTCGGACGCACGAAGGACGCCGTAGCACTTGATTTTGCGCGTGATGCTTTCCGGAAATCGCGCCCGATTTTCGCGGTCACGTGCCAGGACTTGAAAGGAAGCCGATCTGCCGACCGGCATCGACAATCGGAGGGTGAAACCGCTGGCGCGCTTTCTGGCGCTGGCCGGTCTTGCCGTGGCGCTGGCAAGCTGCCAGATGTTCACGCCTCCCGACGTGCAGGAATCAGGCTTTCAGCCCTCAGACAAGCCGATCACGGTCGACAACGTCGCCGCCAACGGCAAGCTCGCCCAACTGGCGAAGGCGCAGCACCCGCGCATCCTCGCCACCTATGGCGGAGAATATTCCGACCCCAAGCTCGAGCGCATGGTGGCCAAGATCGTCGGCAGACTGACCGTGGTGTCGGCCAACCCGACCCAGACCTACCGCATCACCATCCTCAACTCGCCCAACGTCAATGCCTTCGCGCTGCCGGGCGGCTATCTCTACATCACCCGCGGACTGCTGGCGTTGGCCAACGATTCAGCCGAGCTTGCCGCCGTCATTGCGCATGAGATGGGCCACGTTACGGCCAATCACGGCCTGCAGCGCCAGCAGCTGGAAGCCGAAGAGGGCTTGGCGACCAAGGTGGTTTCGGATGTGCTCGGCGACAACCCGACGGCCAAGGCGGCGCTGATCCGCGGCAAGTTGAGGCTGGCCCAGTTCTCGCGCAATCAGGAGTTGGAGGCCGACGCCATCGGCATCAAATCGATCGGCGAAGCCGGTTTCGATCCCTACGCCGCCGGCCGCTTCCTGCAGTCGATGTCGGCCTATACCGATTTCCGCTCGATCAGCGGCGCCACCGACGCCAGCCTCGACTTCCTGGCGACGCACCCCAATACGCCGCAGCGTATCGATCTCGCGCAGCGTCACGCCCGCCAGTTCGGCGCGCCCGGTGTCGGGTCGCGCGACCGCGATTCATTCCTTTCCGGCGTAGACGGGCTGCTTTACGGCGACACACCGGAGGAAGGCTATGTGCGCGGCGAAACCTTCCTGCATCCTGGCCTCGGCGTGTCGTTCTCGGTGCCCAACGGCTTCATCATCGACAATTCGGCAGCGGCGGTGACGGCGACCGGCCCGGGCGACATGGCGATCCGCTTCGACGGTGTTTCGATCGACAAGGGCCGCTCGCTGACCGACTACATCCGCAGCGGTTGGGTTGCCGGCCTCGACGACAGCAGCGTGCGCCAGGAGACGATCAACGGCAACGAAGCGGCGACCGCGCATGCCGGCGCCGATGGCTGGCAATTCGATATTGCGGTGATCCGCGCCGGCGGCCAGGTCTACCGCTTGCTGACCGCGGCACCTTCGGCCAGCACTTCGCTGAGCACGGTGGCGCGCTCGGTCAGCGGCTCGTTCCGTATCCTGAGTGCTGCCGAGAAGGCGGCGTTGAAGCCGCTGCGTATCCGCATCGTCACGGTGCAGCCCGGCCAGACAATGGGCTCCCTGGCCGCACAGATGGTCGGCGTCGACCGCAAGCTGGATTTGTTCAGGGTGCTCAATGCGCTGTCACCGGGTGCCGCCGTCTCGGCCGGCGACAAGGTCAAGATCGTCACGGACAAATAGCAGCCGACGCGATTTTCAGGCTGCGAGAAATTCCGGATTCTGCTTCACCAGCGCCGCCTTGAGTTTTTCCATGGCGCGCGCCTCGATCTGGCGGACACGTTCCTTGGAGATGCCGAGCGTCTCGCCGAGTGCTTCGAGCGTCGCGCCCTCGTCGCTCAGCCGGCGCTCCTCGATAATCCTGAGTTCTCGCGCATTGAGCGCGCCGAGCGCCGTCTTCAGCCAGACAGAGCGGCGTTCGACATCGATCGTGTCGCCGACGACCTCGTCGGGCAGCGGATCATCCGAAACCAGGAACTCCATCCGCTCGGTTGCGCCCGCATCCTCGGCAAGCGGCGTGTTGAGCGAGCTGTCGGGTGCCGAAAGGCGGGAATCCATCATCGCCACATCGGCCTCGGAAACCCCGAGAGCCGCCGACACTTCGCGGTAGAGCGTGGCATTCGACGTCTGCTCGGCGCCGTTTGCCAGGCGGGCGCGCAGGCGCCTCAGGTTGAAGAACAGCGCCTTTTGCGCCGAACTGGTGCCGCCGCGCACGATCGACCAGTTGCGCAGGATATAATCCTGCATCGACGCGCGGATCCACCAGGTCGCATAGGTCGAGAACCGCACCTCGCGCTCCGGCTCGAAACGGGCCGCGGCCTCCAGCAGTCCGACATGGCCTTCCTGGATCAGGTCGCCCAGCGGAAGGCCGTAGTGGCGGAACCGCGACGCCATGGAAATGACCAGCCGCATATGCGCGACGGTGATGCAGTGCAGCGCGTGCTGGTCATTGTTTTCCTTCCAGCGCAGCGCCAGGAGATGCTCTTCGTCACGTTCCAGATAAGGGGCTTTCATCGCCGCGCGAACCATGGTCCGTCCTGCACTGTCTTGCATCATGCCGCGCTCCTGCTTCAGGCGTTGCGGTGCGATCGAATCGTGAGTTGGCGCCGATAGTTGAAATGGCGGCGCCGCGCCCTACAACAGCCAAGAACGTGCCATGCGGGGGAATGTTCCCCCGGACTGTCATGTCGATTGCGCTGTTTCCAGGCGATTCGCCACCGGCCTTGACTCAGCCGGATGGCGCCGGGAGATGCTGGTTGAGAATGGGATTTCAAGGGCGCGAGATTTTTGAAATTTAGTTTCTTATTCTGGCATCGCGCATCTGTCATTTTCCGGCACTCGCAATGACGCCGGACATCGGCCAAGGACGGGATCACAGAAAAATGACATGGCTCAAATCGCTCATCATCGCCGGAACGCTGCAGGTTCTGGCCATCGCCGCCAGTCATGCCGGCGCCAATCTCGACCAGATCAAGCAGTCCGGCGTCTTCAAGGTCGGCACGGAAGGAACCTATGCGCCCTTCACTTATCATGATGCTTCCGGCGCGCTGGTCGGCTTCGACGTCGAGATCGCGCGGGCCATCGCCGAGCGCCTCGGCGTCAAGGCCCAGTTCCTCGAAGGCAAATGGGACGGACTGATCGCCGGTCTCGACGCCAACCGCTACGATGCCGTCATCAACGAAGTCGGCATCACCGAGGCGCGCAAGGCCAAATATGATTTCTCCGATCCTTACATCGCCTCCAAGGCGGTGCTGATCGTGCGCGGCGACAACACCGACATCAAGAGTTTCGCCGACCTCAAGGGCAAGAAGGCGGCGCAGTCGCTGACCTCGAATTTCGGCAAGCTGGCTGAAACCAACGGCGCCGAGCTCGTCGGCACCGACGGCTTCGACCAGTCGATCCAGCTGCTTCTCACCGGCCGCGCCGACGCCACCATCAACGACAGCCTGTCCTTCCTCGACTTCAAGAAGCACAAGCCCGACGCCAATGTGAAGATTGCCGCGCAGGAAGAAAACGCCGACTATTCCGGCGTCATCGTGCGCAAGGGCGATCCGGAACTGGTGGCCGCCATCAATAAGGCGCTGGCCGACATCAAGGCCGACGGCACCTACCAGAAGATCGCCGACACCTATTTCGGCCAGGACGTTTCGAAGTAAAACGGCTTTTCTCGTGTGGGCCGAATGCCGGCCCGCGTCGTTCATGTCGCGGCGAGCTGTCTTTGACGGCCCGCCGCTTTCGCGTGATATGAGCGACGGCAATCTGGCAAGGAGGAGCCTTCGTGCCGCACTGGCTGCAATTGATGCTGGAATCCCTGCCTACGCTGCTGTGGGCTGCACTGATCTTCACCGTGCCGTTGACGCTGCTGTCGTTTGCATTCGGTCTTGTCCTCGGCCTGGTCGTGGCGCTTGTCCGCCTGTTCGGTCCCAAACCGCTGGTCGCCGTGGTTCGCTTCTACGTCTGGATCTTCCGCGGCACGCCGCTTCTCGTGCAACTGTTCCTTATCTTCTATGGCCTGCCATCGGTCGGCATCCTGCTCGACGCCTTTCCGGCAGCACTGATCGGCTTCACCTTGAACATCGGTGCCTATTCGTCGGAAATCATCCGCGCCGTCATCGGTTCGGTGCCCAAGGGCCAGTGGGAGGCAGCCTATTCGATCGGCATGACCTGGGCCCAGGCAATGCGGCGCACCATTCTCCCACAGGCAGGGCGCGTCGCCGTGCCGCCGCTGTCCAACACCTTCATCTCGCTGGTCAAGGACACTTCGCTCGCCGCCGCCATCACCGTGCCGGAGATGTTCCAGGCAGCGCAGCGCATCGTCGCCACCACCTATGAGCCGCTGATCCTCTATGTCGAGGCAGCGGCCCTCTATCTGGTCATGAGCTCCGTGCTGTCGGCCTTGCAAGCGCGGCTGGAAACAAGGCTGAACCGCTATGGCGGCTTCCTGGAGGCGCGCGCATGATCGGCCTCACCAACATTGAAAAGCGTTTCGGCGACAATTTGGTGCTGAAGGGTGTGACCGTCACCATCGAGGAAGGCAGCGTCACGGCGCTCGTCGGACCATCGGGCGGCGGGAAAAGCACGCTTTTGCGCTGCATCAACCTGCTCGAGCTGCCGACTTCAGGCACTGTGCGGATCGGCGACGATGCACTCGAATTCCACCCCGGCGGCAGGGTCTCGACCAGGGATATCCAGCGGCTGCGGCTGCAGACCGGCATGGTGTTCCAGAATTTCCAGCTGTTTCCGCATCGCACCGCGATCGAGAACATCATGGAGGGGCTGGTGACGGTGCTGAAATGGCCCAAGGAAAGGGCGCGCGAACGGGCGCTGGCTCTGCTCGAAAAGGTCGGCATGACGCACAAGGCCGATGCCTGGCCGGCGACGCTGTCGGGCGGCCAGCAGCAGCGTGTGGCGATTGCCCGGGCGCTGGCGCCTTCGCCGAAAGTCCTGCTCTGCGACGAGCCGACCTCGGCACTCGATCCGGAACTGGCGCAGGAGGTGGTCGATGTGCTCAGCCAGCTCGCCAGCGAGGGCACCACCATGGTGATGGCGACGCATGATCTGCGGCTCGCCTCCAAGATCGCGCGGGAAGTGGTGTTCCTCGATGGCGGCAACATCGTCGAACAAGGGCCGGCCGCGGTGCTGTTCAGCAACCCGGAGCGCCAGCGGACTAAGCGGTTCATCGCGACGCTGAAGCAGGAGGCGGAAAGGGAGGGCGGTGGCGAGAGCTAAAGCGCGTCGCGTTTGACCGGCCTCATGCGACGCGCTTTAGGCTGTTGTTTTTACGCATGTCGTTATCGCAAAACCGCTGCACACTTTTGCGCGACATGCATTAGAATGACCATCGCCGGTCAGCCAAAAACAAAAAACCCGGCGCGAGGCCGGGTTTTTTAATTTCCAGGGCGAAAAAGCTCAGGCAGCTTCTTCCTGCTCGGCTTCCTCGTTATCGGCCTTGGCGCCGCGCTTCGGGCCCTTGTTGAGGTTGACCTCGATGAGGCGCACCGCTTCGGTCTCCGACATGCGGTTGACGGCCGCGATCTCGCGGGCCATGCGGTCGAGCGCCGCCTCGTAGAGCTGACGCTCGGAATAGGACTGCTCCGGCTGGTTGTCGGCGCGGTAGAGGTCGCGCACCACTTCCGAGATCGAAATCAGATCGCCGGAGTTGATCTTGGCATCATATTCCTGGGCGCGGCGCGACCACATGGTGCGCTTGACGCGGGCGCGGCCCTGCACGACCTTCAGCGCGCGCTCGACATAATCCTCTTCCGACAGCTTGCGCATGCCGATCGAGGTCGCCTTGGCGACTGGCACCTTGAGGCGCATCTTGTCCTTCTGGAAGTCGATGACGAACAGTTCCAGCTTGTGGCCTGCAACTTCCTGCTCGTCGATCGAGACGATCTGGCCGACACCATGCGCCGGATAGACGATGTACTCCCCGGTCTTGAAACCGTGGCGCGCTGCGGTGGACTTCTTCTGCGGGGTGATCGTTGCCATTACGCCCTGAACTCCTTGTTGTGGTACCGGCATCGTGCCGGCCCGAACTCGTGCGACCGGGGTGACCGGTCGTTAGCCACACAACGATGAACTCACCGGAAAGGCTAGGACCGGCAAATCGCAACATTGCGACCGCCTGCCCCAGATCGCTCTGGTCCGGATTGAGAAATTCACCTTTCAGTGATTTGGGGCGTTTGCGCCATAAATCGACGTTGTGTCACCGGCATGTTGAGCTGATGTAACACAAAAAGTCGGAAGAATCAAGGTTTTGCTGCACGCGCGAAGGCCATGCGCCATCGCCGTCTGTCAAGGCAGTTAATGTATCACGTCTGTTACGCGGCGTCAGGCGGCCGCAATCGGCAGTCTTGTCAATCGCCTTCGCCGGGCTCCGGGGAGAAATATTTCTCGAATTTGCCAGCTTCGCCATCGAAGTTTTTAGCGTCAACCGGCGGCTCCTTCTTGGCGGTGATGTTGGGCCATTTCTCGGCATATTCGGTGTTGATCTGCAGCCATTTGTCGAGGCCCGATTCGGTGTCGGGCTTGATCGCGTCGGCCGGGCATTCCGGTTCGCAGACGCCGCAATCGATGCACTCGTCCGGGTGGATGACGAGCATGTTCTCACCTTCGTAGAAACAGTCGACCGGACAGACCTCGATGCAGTCCATGTATTTGCATTTTATGCAATTGTCGGTCACGACATAGGTCATTGGTCGGCTCCGGGGCGTCCCATTTTGTTGGGCCTTTTTGGTGAGGTAATGCCTTTGTCCGCTGGTGGCAAGGGCAGCCCTTGCCAGCAATGCCGGGGT
Organism: Mesorhizobium sp. M0244; assembly: GCF_040321795.1. Classification (NCBI taxonomy): domain Bacteria; kingdom Pseudomonadati; phylum Pseudomonadota; class Alphaproteobacteria; order Hyphomicrobiales; family Phyllobacteriaceae; genus Mesorhizobium; species Mesorhizobium sp. M0244. The sequence goes on from NZ_JAMYSE010000002.1 coordinate 53,596, forward strand.
TTCCGGAATGGAATTCCAGAGAGCCGGCAAAGCGGAAGTTTGACCTTGCTCAATCGTCGCCGAGCAGATGGTCGGTCTGGCGGCGTTCCTTCTTCGTCGGGCGGCCGCTGCCGGCCTCGCGCAACGGAGGCATGGCATCCGGAAGCGCCGCGCCCTTGGGCACCGGAGGCGGCGACATGTCCTCGTAGAGCAGGCGGGCTTCTTCGGCCGGCCCGCGCCGTGCACCGGTGCCAAGGACCTTCCAGACGAAGATCCGCCGCTCGAGCGTGATGGTCAAAACGTCTCCCGGCCGGACCGTATCGGAGGCCTGCGCTGCTTTGTCGCGATTGATGCGGACGCGTCCGGCGACCACCAGCTTGGCTGCCAGCGATCGTGATTTCACCGCGCGCGAGAAGAACAGCCATTTGTCGATGCGCTGGCGGGCATCAGTGACCATCGGACGAGCAGCTTACTTCTTCAACTGGTCGCGCAATGCGGCGAGCTTGGCGAAGGGGGAGTCCGGGTCGAAGCGGACCGGGCGTTCCTCACGCGGCTTCGGCTGGAAGGCGGGCTTTCCGCCCGGCGCGCCGCCTTTGCCGTCCTGCCGGCCAGCCTTCCAGTCGGGCCGGTTTTCACGCCGGTCGGGGCGTTCGCCCTGCGGCTTGCCGGAGCGCTGCTCTCCCGCCTCGCCTTGCGGCTTGGGCTTGAATTTGCTGCGGTCGAAGCGCGGCTTGCCGGCGCCGTCACGCTGATCGTGGCGCCCTTGACGGGCGGGCCGGTCGCCCGGCGTTCCTGTCGGTTGCCCGTCTGCATCTACAACCGGCGCATCGTTGCGGCCCTCGCGTGCGGCCTGGCCGTTACGCGCGCGATTGTCCCGATGATTGTCCCGGGGACGATTATCTTGCTGGCGATGACGCGGGCGCTGGTCGAAGCGACCCTGCCGCCACAACAGGATAGGTTTTGGCTCCTCGGTCTCTGGAGCGGGCTCGCCGGTGACGGCTTCCGCCGTCGCCGCAGGTTCGGCCGGCGATGTTTCCATGGTTTCGAAAACCGGCGGCTCTGCCGGTGTCGTAGCCTCAGATTCCGCCCCAAGTTCCGCCTTTGGCTCAGCCGCTGGTTCAGCAGCCGCTTCGGCGGCGGGCTGGGTCTCTTGCGTGACTTCTTCTGGAGCTGCCGGCTGGTCTTCCGCGACAGCCTCTGCCGCCGTTTCGGTTACGGCTTCGGCCGCAGCCTCCGCAACAGGGGCCGCATCCGACACGGGCTCGGAAGGCTCCGCCGGTGGCTCTGCCGCGGCAGCTGCTTCCGCTATCCTCGCCTGCTCGGCCCGCGCAGCCTCGTCCGCGGCCTGCTTTGCAGCGGCGGCTTCACGTGCGGCATTGTCTTGTGCTTCGAGCCGCGCCTTGACCTCGGCCGCCGGTTTGGCATCGGCGCGATAGCCTAGGCCCTTCAGGATCTCTTCCATGTCGTCGGCGGTGGCGCCGAGGATAGACATCATCGGCGGCGTCACCATGAAAGACTGACCGTCATAGGCGCCGTCGGGGCGGGGCCCGAGGCCCGGCTTCCAGTTGGTCGCCGGCCGGATCAGGTCGGCCAGCCGTTCAAGAATATCGACGCGTACAGCACGCCGGCCAAGATTGCGGTAGCCGGCAAGCTTGTAGAAAGTCTTGTCGAAGGTCGGATCGATGACCACCGAGGTGCGGCCGGAGGCCAGCGCGTGAACGACATCGCCGAAGCCGGGCTTGTCCTTGCCGTCGTTTCTCAGCGCCCACAGCAGCGTTATCAACCCGGCCGGCGCCGGCTTGATCAGCGCCGGCACGAAGACGTGGTAGGCGCCGAAGCGCACGCCGAGACGGCGAAGCGCCGCGCGGCCTTCCTGGTCGAGGGACTTCATCTCGTCGGCGATGTCGCGACGGTTGATGAGGCCGAAATGCTCGACGAGCTGGAAAGCAATGCCGCGGCCGATGCCGGTGATCTGCTCCGCATTCTTGAGGTCGACCAGCGGCTTCAGCAGGGATTCGATCTGGAAATTGACGAAGCGCTCGGCGCGCGCGGCAACCTTGTCGCGGGCCGGACCGGTGAGTTGCTCGTCGGCCAGCAGGACGAGACGCGGCTTCAAAGCGTCTTCGCCGGCGACCAGCGTGCCGATCGGCGCGCCGATCCAGCGCAGCGTGCCATCCGAACCCAGGGCGATGTCGCCATTGGCCGAGGCACCGAAGCGCTCGGCCCGCGCCTCGAACTCGGCGGCAAGCGCCTTCTGCGCCGCCGCCCGCACCGCCTTGGCATCCTCGCCGCCGGCGCTCTGGTCGGCAGTGAAACGGAAACCCTGCAACTCGCCGACGTGGTGGCCTTCGACGAGGACGGTTCCGGTTGGGCTGATTTCGGCTTCAGGCATCGTGTTTTCTCTAAGGCGCCGCATGAGGACGGAAGTCCTGCGGTCTACAAAACGTTTCGTCAACCGCTCATGCAGCGCATCCGACAATCTGTCTTCGATTTCGCGCGTCTTTTCCTGCCAGTGTGCCCGATCGGCCAGCCAGCCGGGCCGGTTCGAAACGAAGGTCCATGTGCGGATCTGGGCAATCCTGTGCGACAGCGTGTCGATGTCGCCTTCGGTGGTGTCGGCACGGCGCACCTGCTCGGCCATATAGTTCTCGTCGACATGGCCATGCTTGGCAAGGTCCATGTAGATAGAAGCAATCAAGTCGGCGTGCTGGGCCGGCGCGATCTTCCTGTAGTCGGGTAGCGCGCAGGCTTCCCAAAGCAGCGCCACGCGCCTGGCATCGGTGGTGAGTGCCCGGATGTCCTCGTCGCGCGACAGATGCTCGAGCGCCTGCGCGTCTACTGCCGGCAGTGCGCGCGTCAGACCTTCGACCGGAGCATTGGTCTCGATCGAGCGCTTCAGCGCATCGAGGTTGGCGAAATCGAAGTGCGCGGTGCGCCACTGCAGCACTTTCACCGGGTCGAAATCATGCGCCTCGATCTTCTTGACCAGTTCCTCATCCAGCGGATCGACCTGGCCGGTGACGCCGAAGGTGCCGTCGCGCAAATGCCGGCCGGCACGGCCGGCAATCTGGCCGAGCTCGGCCGAGGTCAGGTTGCGGTACTGGTAGCCATCGAATTTGCGGTTCTGGGCGAAGGCGACGTGATCGAGGTCGAGGTTGAGGCCCATGCCGATGGCGTCGGTGGCGATGAGGTAGTCGACGTCGCCCGACTGGAACAGCGCCACCTGGGCGTTGCGAGTGCGCGGGCTTAGCGCGCCGAGCACGACGGCGGCACCGCCCTGCTGGCGGCGGATCAGCTCGGCTATGGCATAGACCTCGTCCGCCGAGAAGGCGACGATCGCGGTGCGCCGCGGCAGGCGGGTCAGCTTCTTCGAGCCGACATAGGCAAGATGCGACAGGCGTGGCCGTGTCACTACCGACACGCCCCGCAGCAGGCGCTGCAGGATGCCGTGCATGGTGGCGGCGCCGAGCAGCAGCGTCTCCTGGCGGCCGCGCAGATGCAGGATGCGATCGGTGAAGATGTGGCCGCGTTCGAGATCGCCGGCGAGCTGGACCTCGTCGATGGCAACGAAGGCGGCATCGGTCTCGCGCGGCATGGCTTCCACCGTGCAGACCGAGTATTTCGCGCCCGCCGGCTGGATCTTTTCCTCGCCGGTGATGAGCGCCACCTTGTGAGCGCCGACCTTCTCGCAGACGCGCGTATAGACCTCGCGGGCGAGCAGCCTGAGCGGCAGGCCGATGACGCCGCTTTCATGCGCCACCATCCGTTCGATGGCGAGATGGGTCTTGCCGGTGTTGGTCGGGCCGAGCACGGCCGTCACGTCTCGACCCGACAGGATCAGCGGTTCAGTGTGTTTCGGATGGATGTTCATCGGCCTGGAAATAAGGCTCTCTGCCTCGCATTGTCGGGAGCGCGCCCATATTGGCCGCGTATGACAGGCGACACATAGGGATTTCGGGCGCGAAGCGAAAGCGGAATGTGCCGAGGCAGGCCGATTGGTTCGTTCGAAGCCGCAAATCTGTTCCCGATTAACAGTTGGAACGAGTCTGGAACGAATCAGCGACGAATCACAGACTCGCGTTGATTCAGGTTTTGTTCACGGCTACATCTGGGTTTTCTGCCGGCGAGTCTCACCACATGCTGAATCACAGAAACTGGCCCGATTCATGCAGGTAGCATCCAGGCGAGCACCTCCGTTAACCTTTGCCGGTGAATGATCGTGGCCGGCCAATCCGCTTCGTCCAACATTGTGAAATTATTGATGTTTCTTAATGCGCCTTAATCATTTCAATGGTGTTTTCAGCACTCGCCGTTAACATTCCGCTCAAAGCCGGAACGAATCGGCGACGAATCAGCGATAGGCAAAGTTTCTCGATTTGTTCACCGCAACATGTTGTGTCGTGAACAGCTTTTCCACCGAGAATCCACAGGCAGTGAGACGGCTTTTGCACAGGCTGCGCGGCGGCCATTAACCTTTGCGTGCCGGATTGGGGCAGCGTGCCGCACCGCGATCGTTCAACGGGAAGGCTGCTATGGAAACGGGCCGTTTTGCGGCCCGTTTCGTCCAGCGCGTATCTGTCTCAACGTAAAGATAAAGTTATCAGCTAATATACTGCCCGCCATTGGCGGATATGGTCGAGCCGGTGATGAAACCGGCATCGTCGGAAGCGAGGAAGACGACGCAGCGCGCGATCTCCTCCGGCTCGCCGAGGCGGCCGACCGGGATCTGCGGGATGACGCGCTCGTTGAGCACCTTCTCGTCCATTGCCTTGACCATTTCGGTGGCGATATAGCCGGGGCAGATCACATTGACGGTGATGCCGGCGCGCGCACCTTCCTGGGCCAGCGCCTTGGTGAAGCCGATGTCGCCGGCCTTCGAGGCCGAATAATTGACCTGGCCGACCTGGCCTTTCTGGCCGTTGATCGAGGAGATGGTGATGACGCGGCCGAACTTGCGGTCGCGCATGCCGCCCCACAGCGGATGCGTCATGTTGAAGACGCCGGAAAGATTGGTGTCGAGGACCTCTTTCCACTGCTCGCGCGTCATCTTGTGGAACATCGCATCGCGGGTGATGCCGGCATTGTTGACCAGCACCGAGACGGGACCGAGTTCGGCCTCGATCTGTTTGACGCCGGCGGCGCACGCCTCATAGTCGGCGACCGACCATTTGTAGACCGGGATACCGGTCATTGCGTTGAATTTCTGCGCCGCGTCGTCATTGCCGGCATAGTTTGCGGCAACCGAATAGCCGGCGCTTTTCAAGGCGATCGAGATCGCCGCACCGATGCCGCGCGACCCACCTGTAACGATTGCGACCTTTGTCATAATGCTCCCTCCCAGAGTGAATGGTGAATAGTGAATAGTGAATGGTCGCGAAAGCCCTCTGGTCTTCCATTCACCATTCACTATTTTCCATTCACCCGATTGCTTCCACGCACATGGCGACGCCCATGCCGCCGCCGATGCACAGCGTGGCAAGGCCTTTTTTCGCACCGCGACGGCGCATCTCGTAGACCAGCGTGTTGAAGACGCGGGCGCCCGACGCGCCGACCGGATGGCCGATGGCGATGGCACCGCCATTGACGTTGACGATCGACGGGTCCCAGCCCATGTCCTTGTTGACGGCGCAGGCCTGCGCGGCGAAGGCCTCGTTGGCTTCGACCAAATCGAGGTCGCCGACCGACCAGCCGGCCTTGGCCAGCGCCTTGCGCGAGGAGGGAATCGGTCCCGTCCCCATAATCTGCGGGTCGACGCCGGCAGTCGCCCAGGAAACGATGCGCACCAGCGGCGTGATGCCGCGCCTTGCGGCTTCCGCTTCGGTCATCAGCACCACGGCGGCGGCGCCGTCATTGATGCCGGAAGCATTGGCTGCGGTTACCGTGCCGTCCTTGTCGAAGGCGGGCTTGAGCTTGGTCATGGCGTCGATCGTCGCGCCGTGGCGGATGTATTCATCCTGGTCGACTACCGTGTCGCCCTTCCTGCCCTTGACTGTGAAGGCAACGATCTCGTCGTTGAATTTTCCGGCTCTCTGCGCAGCCTCGGCCTTGTTTTGGGAAGCCAGTGCGAACTGGTCCTGGTCGTCGCGGGTGATTTGGAACTGGCGGGCGACGTTCTCCGCGGTGTTGCCCATATGATAGCCATAGAAGGCATCGGTCAGGCCGTCCTTGATCATGGTATCGATCAGCTTGAAATCGCCCATCTTGACGCCACCGCGCAGATGCTGTGCATGTGGAGCCATCGACATCGATTCTTGGCCGCCGGCAACGATGATTTTTGCATCGCCCTGTGCGATCTGCTGCATGCCGAGCGCGATGGCGCGCAGGCCGGAGCCGCAAAGCTGGTTTAGGCTCCAGGAGGTCGCCTCCTGCGGCACGCCGGCGGCCATAGCCGCCTGCCGCGCCGGGTTCTGCCCTTGAGCTGCGGTCAGGATCTGGCCGAGAATGACCTCGTCCACCTCCTTGCCGTCGACACCGGCACGAACAAGCGCTTCCTTGACAGCGACGGCACCCAGTTCATGAGCCGGCGTGTTGGCGAAGGCGCCGTTGAAGGAGCCGACGGGCGTGCGCGCCGCACTGGCGACAACGATGGCGTTGGAAGCGGACATGTTCTTCTCCATACTTTCGGGGAGCGATTTCGGGTGCGGTCGGGGACTTTTCTTGCCCTTTCCACAACCCGAGTCAAATCCGAAATGGGCAGGGCGTTCCTCCGCGGCAAGCGGGCCGCGCGTCGCTGCGATGACGGCTCATCCGTGCTGCGCAGCATAAAATGTTCCCGCACTGCACAAACTGCTTGGATTCATGACGCTTTTGCGCATATCCTTTAAAAAGGCGTAATCGTTACCGGCGGCTTACTTAAGCTGGCCGGTGTCCGGGGAGGATGCAGATGGCCGCAAAAGACGAACCTATTGTTATCAAGAAATATGCCAATCGCCGTCTCTACAATACGGGCACCAGCACCTATGTGACGCTTGAGGATCTCGCTGAAATGGTCAAAAAAGGCGAGGAGTTTACTGTCCAGGACGCCAAGACCGGTGACGACATCACGCATCCGGTTTTGACCCAGATCATCTTCGAGCTGGAGAACAAGGACGGGCAGAACATGCTGCCGATCCCGTTCCTGCGCCAGCTCATCGCCTATTACGGCGACCAGATGCAGATGATCGTGCCGAGCTTTCTCGAGCAGTCGATGCTGGCCTTCTCGAAGGAGCAGGAACGCTTTCGCGAGCAGATGAAAGATGCCCTCGGCAAGTCGCCGATGGACATGATGAAGATCGCCACGCCGATCAAGGTGCTGGAGGAGCAGACGCGGCGCAACATGGAAATGTTCCAGAACGCCATGCGGCTGTTCACGCCGTTCCCGCCTGCGGGCTCTGCGCCGGCAGCAGCGCCGGCCGAACCGGCCAGGAAAGAAACACCGGAAAAACCCGACGACCTTCAGGAGCTGAAGGAGCAAATCGCCGCGATGCAGCGCAAGCTCGACACGATGTCGTGATTGCCGGGGCGAGGCGCCGCGTCGAACCTCCCCTCAGGTGCGGCTGAGACTTCGCACACAGCGCGGCTAGAGCTGCTCCGGCAGCGGTCCCTGGTAGCGGGCGCGCGGCCGGATCAGGCCGTTGCTTGTCACCTGCTCCACGGCATGCGCGGCCCAGCCGATGCTGCGGCCGAGTGCAAACAAGCGGAACGGCGAGTCGGACGGCAAGCGGAGGCTGCGCGTCAGCGCGGCCAAGGCGAAATCGACGTTCGGGCGCATGCCCGTTGCTGCAAAGGCCGCATCGCAAAGCCGTAGCAGCCCATCGTCGACATCGACGGCGGCCAGCAACGGCTCCGCACGCAGATCGCCTTCGGGATAAAGCGGATGGCCAAATCCGGGCAGCGGCCTGTCGTGACCGAGCCAGCGTCCGATAGCCGCATCCGGCCCCAATCTCTGCGCATCCTCCGCCAGCATCATGACTGCCTCCGCGGCGCCGCCATGGCGCGGACCGGAGAGCGTGGCGAGGCCGGCAAGCAGGCAGGCCGAAACAGGTGCACCGGTGGACGCGGCGACCCGCGCGGCGAAGGTCGATGCGTTCAGTTCGTGATCGGCCAACAGCACCAGCGAGCGGCGAATCAGGTCTGCGCCAGCAGCATCGAGGGACCAGCCCTGCGCCAGTCTTTCGTGCACGGCACCGGTTCCGCGAACCGCGCCGAGCGCCTGAGCCAGAGCGGCGATGGCGCCGGCCGCATCTTGGTTGAGCGAAGCCGCCCTGCGGCCGAGCGAAGGCCGGCCCTTCGCCGCCAACGCGGCCAATTCCGCGAAGGCAGCCGGCCGGCCAGTTGCGCCGTTGCCATGGCGGCTCGCCGACACGAACGACACTGCTGCGTCAGATGCCCAAAGCAGGCTTGCCGTCTGCTCCAGCGTGGCAGTCTCGCAGAGAGCAACCGCATCCTGGCCGCGATAGACGAGGCGGCCGTGCAAAACGGTCGAGATCGTGGTGGCGATTGCCGGCTCACCCCAGGCAATTGCGCTTTCGGCGATTGCCTGGGGATTTCGGCCGCGCGCCCGGCGGCTCGCCAGCGCCGCGATATCGTCGGCGCGATACTGGCTGCGGCGTGGGTCGGACCGATCCGGCCGCATGCCGATGCGCCCGCGGCTGACATAGGCATAGAGTGTCTGCGCGCGCACCTTGAGGCGCTCCAGGGCTTCTTCCCGCGTCAGCCACTCGGTCATGTCAGCCTTGGCATGTTGATTCAGTTGATCAAGATTGATGGTCTAGTCGCCGACCCTTATCTACGACACGGAAATGGTCAAGGAGAAACCGATGGCGAATGGGCTCGATGATGTGGTGGCGGCGGAAACCGTGCTCTCCGATGTCGACGGCCTTGGCGGCCGCCTGACCATCCGCGGCCATTCGCTGCCGGAACTGGCAGGCCGCTGGAAATACGCCGACGTGGTTCGGCTGCTGTTCGACGGCTTTTTCGACGATCTTCCCGGCGACAAGGAGCTGGCGAACGCGATCGGTCGAGCGCGCAGCGAAGTGTTCGAGCAAATCGAGCCCTTGCCGCCGTTTCTCGCGTCCCTCGACATCTACAGCGCGATGCGCGCCGGCATTGCCCTGCTGGCGGACGGCGACAAATTGCCGGACGCGCTCCGGCTGGTTGCAGCACCTGCCGTGCTGACGCCGGCCTTGCTGCGCTTTCAGCGCGGCGAAAGCCCAATTGCGCCCGATCCCAAGGCCGATCATGCCACCGACATGCTGCGGATGCTGACCGGCGCTGCGGCCTCGCCGGCGTTGGCGAAGGCGCTCGATACCTATCTCGTGACGGTCTGCGACCATGGTCTCAACGCTTCGACCTTCGCAACGCGTGTTGTCGCCTCGACGCAGGCCGGACTCACTTCGGCGGTGCTGGCCGGGCTCGGAGCGCTCAAAGGGCCGCTGCATGGCGGCGCCCCTGGTCCGGTGATCGAGATGCTGGATGCGATAGAGGCGCATGGCGACGCTAGCGGCTGGCTGCGCGACGAGATCGCGCGCGGCCAGCGCATCATGGGCTTCGGGCATCGCATCTACCGCGTGCGCGATCCGCGTGCCGACGTGCTGAAAGCCGTCGTGCGCCAGCTTGGCGCCGAGGGCGAAGCCGGCCACCGGCTGGCCTTTGCCGAAAGCGTGGAGCAGGCGGCGCTCGAGGTGCTTCGGATCGCCAAGCCGTCGCGCTCGATCCAGACTAATGTCGAGTTCTTCACAGCGCTTCTGCTGGAAGCGGCGGGCTTTCCGAAAGAGGCGTTCACCAACGTCTTTGCCGCCGGGCGCGTCGCCGGCTGGATCGCCCACGCACGAGAGCAGCAGACGAGCGGACGGCTGATCCGGCCGCAGTCGCACTATATCGGGCCGGTGCCGGACCTCGTCGCCTGAGGATTTCCCCTCGCGGAACCGGCCGCCGCAGCCGCTTGGCTGGCAGCGCCCCTCTTCTGGACGAGGGCGCGGATGTATGCTCATGACAAAAAATTTCATGTCATTGCTCCACACATCCGCTGTTCTTGGGTGACAGAGAACCTATATGCTGCAGTGCAGCATGGTTCCATGTGAGCCCATCTCAAAAGGAATAAGCCGCCTTGATCGCCAGAAAAACCGCCATCGTCACCGGTTCCACCTCGGGCATCGGCCTAGCCATTGCCCACGCGCTCGCGGCCGAAGGCTGCAACATCGTCGTCAATTCCTTTTCCGACACCGCCGATGACCACGCCATCGCCGACGCGATCGCGAAGCACCACAAGGTGAAGACCGCCTACGTCAAGGCCGACATGTCGAAGCCGGCCGAGTGCCGGGCTTTGGTCGTGAAGGCAGCCGAGACATTCGGCTCGGTCGACATCCTGGTCAACAATGCCGGCATCCAGCATGTCGCGCCGGTGGAGAGCTTCCCGATCGAGAAGTGGGATGCGATCATCGCCATCAACCTATCGTCGGCTTTCCACACCATCGCCGCCGCCATCCCGCTGATGAAACAGACCGGTGGCGGCCGGATCGTCAACGTCGCCTCGGCCCACGGGCTGGTCGCCTCGCCGTTCAAGTCGGCCTATGTCTCGGCCAAGCACGGCATTATGGGCCTGACCAAGACGGTCGCCCTGGAGCTGGCGCGCGACAAGATCACCTGCAATGCCATTTGTCCCGGCTATGTGCTGACGCCGCTGGTCGAGGCGCAGATCCCCGACCAAATGAAGGCCAACAAGATGGACCGCGAGACTGTGGTCCGCGAGGTCATGCTCGAAAAGCAGCCGACCAAGGAGTTCGTCACCGTCGAGCAGGTTGCGGCGGCCGCGGTGTTCCTGTGCTCGGATGCGGCAGCGCAGATCAACGGCACACACATCTCTGTCGACGGCGGCTGGGCCGCTCAGTGAGCCATCCAGCGGTCGAGGGCCACGCCATGACGAAAAACGGCAAGGCGGAGGAGCCAAAGAAGATAAACGTCGCGCTGCAAGGCGGCGGCTCGCACGGGGCGTTTTCCTGGGGCGTGCTCGATCGGCTGCTGGAGGACGGGCGCCTCGATATAACGGCGGTTTCGGGCACCAGCGCCGGCGCCATGAATGCCGTGGCGCTGGCCGACGGTTTCGTCCGCGGCGGCGTCGAGGGCGCACGGCGGAAGCTCGACGATTTCTGGCGTGCGGTGGCCGCAAAGGGCCGCTTCAGCCCGGTGCAGCGCATGCCTTGGGACGTCGCCTGGGGCAATTGGTCGATCGAGAACACGCCCGGCTATTTCCTGTTCGATACGATGTCGCGGGTATTTTCGCCCTATGTCGCTAATCCGCTCGCCATCAATCCGCTGCGCGACGTGGTCGAACGTGAGATCGATTTCGACAATGTGCGCGCCTGCAAGTCGATGGAACTGTTCATTTCCGCGACCAATGTCGAGACCGGTCAGCTGCGTGTCTTCTCGGACGGCGAGATCGACCTCGACACGGTGATGGCGTCGGCCTGCCTGCCGCAATTGTTCCGCGCCGTCGAGATCAAGGGCGTACCCTATTGGGACGGCGGCTATGGCGGCAACCCGGCACTGTTCCCGTTCTTCAAGACGGCGGCCACCGAGGACGTGCTTTTGGTCCAGATCAATCCGGTGGTCCGCGAGGGGACGCCAAAGAGCGCCAATGAAATCCAGAACCGCATCGACGAGATCACCTTCAATGCCGGGCTGTTGCGGGAATTCCGCTCGATCGCCTTCGTCAAGGAACTGATCGCCGCCGGCCGGTTGCCGCACGGCGAATATCGCGACATCCGCATGCATCGCATCGATGCCGACGAGGCGTTCAAGGATCTGTCGGCATCGTCCAAGGTCAATGCCGAATGGGCGTTTCTTGTCTATCTGCGCGACCTCGGCCGCACCGCAGCCAGTGATTGGCTGGAAGAAAATTACGACGCCGTCGGCAAGCGGCCGACGATCGATCTGTCCGGCGAGCTCGACGACGGCTTGAAGCCGGTGCGCGGGCCGGCGCCGGGCCGGCGGGTCAAGGAGTTTCTGGCGGCGCGCAAGCAGCCCGAGGCCGCCCGCCGTCCGGCCTAGCTGCTTCGCAAAGCAGATGGCATTCGCAATCTGTTCAATCATCCTGACACTTGCTGCCATGCCGCTATTTTTGGCGATCGAGAGCCGATGCAGCAACCGCATCTTTGCGGGCAAAGCAACAATCCATCAACTTTTCTGACTATATTGCGATGCAACTTTGAGGTAGAAGCGCGCTTCGCCGATCACGGCAATTTGAATACGGCCTCGCGCGCACCCATATCGGCGACGCGCCCCAATTAGAAGATGCGGCCTGGCCGAACCCCGCGCACTGGAAAAATGACGATGCCGAAATTCAGGTTTCACAAGCTTGCAGCCATTGTTGTGCTCATCGGGTTCGCCGGCTGGATGGCGACAGGCGAGTTCTCTTCCGTCGGTAGCGCGTCCGCCGATAACAAGCCCAAGGCAGGAGAGGTCGAGCAGCCCAAGGCAGCCGACGCAGGCAAGCCCCAATCTGCAAAACCGGGGGCTGCTAAACCGGGGGCTGCCGAAGCAGAGCAGCCCAAGGCGCCCTTGCGCACGGTCGCGGTCATAACCCCGCCGCGGCGCACCTATGCACGCGCTATCCGCATTTCCGGACTGACCGAAGCCGACAAGCGCGCCGTCCTGGCGACACGCGTCGCCGGCGTCATCGACAAGCTGCCGGTCAAGCAGGGTCAGCACGTCAAGACCGGCGACCTCATCCTAATGCTTGCCGCCGAGGAAAAAATCTCGGCGGTCGACAACGCCAAGCAGCTTGTCGTGCAACGTGAGGCCGAGCTCGCTGCGGCCCTGCGGCTGATGAAAACCGGCAATCTGCCCAAGCTGCAGCTCGACACGGCCCGCTCCAACCTGACGCTGGCCAAGTCGCAACTGGACGCCGTGCAAGCCGAGCTCGACCGCAACGAGGTTAAGGCGCCGTTCGACGGTGTCATCGACCGGGTGCCGGTGGAGCTTGGCAGTTCCGTGATGCAGGGCGGCGAGGTGGCAACCATTCTCAAGCTCGATCCGGTGATCGCCCGCGCCGAAGTCAGCGAACGCGATCTCGGCTATCTGAAGATCGGTGACGAAGCCAATGTGCGCCTGGTCAGCGGCCAGACCGTCAAGGGCACGGTGCGCTACATCAGCCGGGATGCATCTTCGGCAACCCGTACCTTCCGCGTCGAAGTCGCTATCCCCAATGCCGATGGTTCCGTACCGGCCGGCATGACGGCAGAAATCGCGCTCAGCGCCCAGCCGACCGACGCCGTGATGCTGCCGCGATCGGTGGTGACGCTCGGCGACAAGGGCGACCTCGGCATCCGCGCCGTCGACAAGGACAACAAGGTCGTGTTCTTCCCGATCGACCTGGTCGACGACACGCCAACCGGCCTGGTGCTCGGCGGCATTGCGGCAGACGCCCGCATCATCGTCGCCGGCCAGGAGCTGGTTAAGGAAGGCGAAGTGGTCAAGCCGGTCGAAGCCGACCAGGCGACCATTCAAAAGCTGTTGGGCGAAGCGACGGCCGGGACGCAGTAATCATGGACATCGTCAAACTTGCAATCAGCAATGCCCGGCTGACCATTTCGGTCCTGATCTTTCTCATCCTTGCGGGTGCGGTCGCCTACCAGTCGACGCCGAAAGAAGCGGAACCCGACGTTCCGATTCCGATGATGTATGTCAGCCTGATCTACCAGGGCATCTCGCCGGAAGACTCCGAACGCCTCCTGCTGCGGCCGATGGAAGCCAAGCTGAAGAGCCTGAAGGGCCTCAAGGAGATGCGGTCGGCCGCCTTCCAGGGCGGCGGTTATGTGCTGGTCGAATTCCAGCCACAGACCGATCTCGCCACCGCGTTGCAGGACACGCGCAGCAAGGTGCAGGACGGCAAGGCCGACCTGCCGCAAGCGGCTGAGGAGCCCGTGGTCTCCGAGGTCAACATCTCCGAATTTCCCGTCCTGGTCGTGACGCTATCGGGCGAGGTGCCCGAGCGCGTGCTGACGGCAGCGGCGCGCGAGCTGCGCGACCGCATCGAGGAAGTGCCCGGCGTGCTTGAGGGCTCGCTGCAGGGTGCGCGCGACGACCTCGTCGAAGTGGTCATCGATCCGATGAAACTGACGTCCTACGGGCTGCAGCTCGACCAGTTGATCGGTGCGGTCGGCGCTTCCAACAGTCTTGTCGCCGCCGGCAACATCGAAGGATCCGAGGGCAAATACGCGGTCAAGGTCCCCTCGCTTATCGAGACACCAGAGGATGTGGCGGCGCTTCCGGTCGTCGCCGGCCCCAATGCGGTGGTGCAGGCCAAGGACATTGCCACCATCCGCTCCACATTCAAGGACGCCGAGACGGTCACCCGCCTCGACGGCAAGCCGGCGATCGCCATCGAGGTGAAGAAGCGCATCGGCTCCAACCTGATCGATACGATTGGCAAGGTCAGGGAGGTGTCCGACGCCTTCATCAAGACCATGCCGGAGGGCATGCACGTCACCTACACGCAAGACAAGTCCGTCTTCGTGAACCAGTTGCTCGGCGACCTGCAGAACCACGTGATGATCGCCGTCATCCTGGTGTTCATCGTCATTCTCTACGCGCTGTCTGGCCGTGCCTCGCTGTTGATCGGATTGGCCATCCCCTCGTCCTTCCTGATCGGCATCCTGTTGCTGGCAATGATGGGCTACACGATCAACATGATCGTGCTGTTCAGCCTCATCCTGGCGGTCGGCATGCTGGTCGACGACGCCATCATCGTCACCGAATTCGCCGAGCGACGCATGAGCGAGGGCATGCCGAAGGAGCAAGCGTTCGCGCTTGCCGCCAAGCGCATGGCCGGCCCGGTCATCGCGGCGACGATGACGCGCATTGCCGCCTTCTCGCCGCTGTTGTTCTGGCCGGGCATTATCGGCGACTTCATGAAATACATGCCGATCACGCTGATCGTGACGCTCTCGGCCTCGATGCTCTATGCGCTGGTCTTCGCGCCGACGCTGGGCGCGATATTTGCCAAGGCGCCGGCCCATCACCCCGACGACAATCGCGACGGCTGGTACATGGCCGTGGTCAAGCAGGCGGTGCAGTATCCCATCACCGTGCTTGTCCTCACTGTGGCGCTGTTGTTCGGCGTCGGCTACGCCTATTCGAAATTCGGCGCCGGCGTCGAATTCTTCCCGAATGTCGAGCCTGACTACGGCCTGCTCTATGTCCACGCCCGCGGCAATCTTTCGCTTGCCGAAATGGACGCGGCCACCAAGACCGCGGAAAATCGGCTGCTCGGTTGGCCGGGCGTGAAGTCTGTCTATACCCGTGTCGGCAAGACGCAGGGCGGCGGCCAGGATGTTCCGGAAGACGTGGTTGGCGTGATCCAGTACGAATTCGTCGACTGGCGCGAGCGTAAATCGGCGAACTCAATCCTGGACGAACTGCGCGGCGTTATGGCCGGCATTCCCGGTGTCGACGTCGAGGTTCGCGTGCCGGAAGCCGGCCCGCCTACCGGCAAGCCGATCCAGATCAGGCTTTCGGCCGTAGATCCGAAGGGCCTTGACGACAAGGCCCGCGCGGTCGCCGCGCGCATTGCCAAGGTGCCCGGCGTCATCGATATTTCCGACGGTCTGGCGCCGCCCGGCGTCGACTGGGCGCTTGAAGTCGATCGCGCCAAGGCGGCGCAGTACGGCATCAGCCCAACCGCGGTCGGGACGGTCGTGCAATTGGTGACCAACGGGCTGAAGCTCAGCGAATACCGGCCCGCCGGCGCCGACGATGCCGTCGACATCAGACTGCGCCTGCCCGAGGATCGGCGCACGCTGTCGACGCTCGACGAGCTGCGGGTGCAGACCGCGCAAGGCTCGGTGCCGATCTCGAATTTCGTCGTGCGCAAGCCAGAGCCGACGGTCGGTATCCTCAACCGCATCGACGGTGCGCGAACGGTGGTCGTCCAGGCCAACGTCGCTGCCGGCGCCCAGGTGGCTGCCGTCCAGCAAGAGGTCACCAAGGCCGTGTCCGAGATGGATCTCGGCAGCGGCATACGCTGGAAGCTCGCAGGCTCGAACGAGGACAGCGCGGAGGCCAGCGCCTTCCTCAGCAAGGCTTTCGGCGCAGCGATCTTCCTGATCTTCCTCGTGCTTCTGGCGCAGTTCAACAAATTCACCAGCGTCTGGCTGGTGCTGTCGTGCGTGGTCATGGCGACGATCGGCGTCTTCCTCGGGCTGCTGCTGACGGGAGAGGCATTCGGCATCGTCATGTCGGGCATCGGTGTCATCGCGCTGGCCGGCGTGGTGGTCAACAACAACATCGTGCTGATCGACACCTATGACCGGTTGCGCGAAGAGGGCTGGGACAAATACGAAGCCGTTCTGCAGACCTGCCGCGAACGTGCCCGCCCGGTGGTGCTGACGGCGGTGTCGGCGATCCTCGGCGTGCTGCCGATCGCTTTCGGCCTCGGCCTCGAAATCTTCCATCACGAGACGACGATCAACGCGCCGTCGACGCAATGGTGGATATCGCTGTCCTCGGCGATCGTTTTCGGCCTGTCCTTCGCCACCGTGCTGACGCTGGTGGTGACGCCGTCGATGCTGATGGTATTCACTCGCGCCAAGATCAAACCCGGTGCGCGTCGGGGCTGGTTCAGCCGCCTGTTCGGGCGTCGCAAGCCCGAGATCACCTCGGAGGGCCTGGAGGCCGATCTGGGCACCGAACCGGCGATCGCCTTCCCGAAGGCCGCCGAATAAATCGACGTCCCCAATCAAGCAAAGGCCGCCCGGGAACAATGGGCGGCCTTCTGCATTGTTCCGTCATTGCAACCTCAAAGCGAGGATTTTCTGATGACGATCAGCACCATTCTCATCATTATTCTTATTCTTATTCTGATCGGCGCGGTTCCGGCATGGCCGCATTCGCGGTCCTGGGGTTACGGACCATCCGGCATCGTCGGCGTCATTCTGATCGTTGTCCTGGTACTGCTGTTGATGGGCCGGATCTGACCGCAATCATTGGTCGTGACAAGCGGCGGATGACCATCTGGCCATCCGCTTTTTTTGGTTTGTTGTTAGGCAACTTTTTGCGTCGTCTTAAGCGTGGCGATGCCGATATCCTCGAGCGCTTCCGACACTGCATCTTCCAGCGGCGTGTGCGGGATCGTACCGATAACGCTTTCCAGCCTGCCTGAAACCAGCCGGTGCGGCTCGAAGCGGAGATAGGACATCGAAACGATCTCGCGCCACATCGCCACGAACGGGCTGCCGGCGCGCAGCACCCACCACGGCATCGACGTCAGCTTCAGCGTGCGTCCGAGCGCCTTCTCCGCGGCCGCCTTGATGTCCAGATCGGTCACCGCATGGCCAGGAAAGTTCAGCGCCTCGTAGGAGCCGAGCTTGTCGAGATTGTCAGCCAGCCCGACGAAGGCCTTGGCCAAGTCGGGCAGATAGGCCCATTCATGCACGAGATCGACCGGCCCTGGGGCGGTATAGACGCCCTTGGTCATCTTGGTGGCAACAACCAGATCGAACCACGATCCGCTGCCGGTGCCACCGAAGAAATCACCGGCGCGCAGCAGGATCGTGCGCACCCGACCCGCGTCGGCCTCGCGGCGAAACAGATCTTCCATGGCGACGCGGATGCGGCCCTTTTCCGTCGTCGGGCGAAACGGCGTGTCTTCGGCGATCACCGCCGGCATCGGCGAGCCGTAATTGTAGACGGTGCCCGGGAAGAGATGCAGTGCGCCATTCGCCCGGCAGGCAGCCATCACATTCTCGGCCATCGGCAGGCATTTGCTCCAGTCGGTGTAGAGTGGGTTCAGGCCGTTGAAAATGATATCAATGCCGTCGGTGGCGCGGATCAGCGCATCGCGGTCGAGCGCGTCGCCGGCGATCGCCGTGGCGCCTTCGAGCTCCGCCGGCACTTTGCCGCTGCGGGTGACAGCGCGGACGTCGTAGCCGGCATCGATGAAGACCTTGGCCACCGTGCGGCCCAGCCGGCCGTTGGCACCGAGAATTGCGATCTTGGTCATTGTTCGTCTCCTTGTTGCGTTACGACGCCAATGTGATCTCTTCGCTAACGAATGGAAATTGACTTAAGCTGGCGATCTGATATTCAATTTTGAATGGATATCGACTGGAATCTGATCAAGAGTTTCGTCACGGTGGCGGAGACCGGCAGCCTGTCGGCGGCCGCACGAAAACTTGCCGCAAGCCAGCCGACGCTCGGCCGCCACATCGCCGAGCTGGAACAGGCGCTCGGCGTCACCCTGTTCCGGCGCGGGCGGCGTGGCTATGCGCTCACGGAAGCAGGCAGCACGCTCTTTGAACGGGGTCGCGCGGTGAGCGAGCAGGCGAGCGCCTTTTCGCTGCTGGCGCTGGGATCGGTCGAGGCGATAGAGGGTACGGTGCGCATTGCCGCCAGCGAAGTGGTGGCGGCCTATGTGCTGCCGGAAATCACAGCGAGGCTTGGTTTCGAGGAGCCGGGCATCGAGGTCGAGATCGTCGCCTCGAACCAGGTCGAGAATCTGCTGCGTCGCGACGCCGATATCGCCATTCGCATGGTCAAGCCGGCGCAGAATGAACTGGTCGCGCGCAAGGTGACCGACATTCCGCTCCGCGCCTGCGCGGCAAAATCCTATCTGGACCGGCGTGGCCGTCCGCGCGAGGCCCGCGATCTTGCCGGCCACGATCTGGTCGGCTTCGACCGCAGCGATGAGATCATTCGCGGCTTTGCCCAGTTCGGCGTCCCGCTCGCCCGCAATGCCTTCCGCTTCAGGACCGATAATCAGATCGTGCTGTGGGAGGCGCTACGGGCGGGAAACGGCATCGGCTTTGGCCAGGAGCCGCTGGCCGATCGCGATGCACTGCTGGAAACAGTGCTGCCGGGGCTCGCGCTGCCGACGCTGCCGGTGTGGCTCGCCATGCATCGCGACGTCCGCACCAGCGTGCGCATCCGCCGCGTGGCGGATTTCCTCCACGAAGAGCTCAAGCGCTATTCGGCCGGTGCGGGCTCGGCAGCGAATTCGGCGCGGTGAGCGAGCCCGGCCATCAACAGCACGACGACCAGCAGCCCGGACAGAGCGACGAAGATCGGACCGAAGCTCGAGTGCTCGGCGATGAAGCCGATCGCCGAGGGGGCGACCAGAATGCCTGAGTAACCCATTGTGGTGACGACGCTCATGCCGGTGCCGGACGCCATGCCCTCCTGGTTGCCGCCGGCCGAAAAGATGATCGGCACCATGTTGGCAATGCCGAGGCCGCAAAAGGCAAAGGCGGCAATGGCCAGCCAAGGCGAGGGAGCCAGCCCGGCCACCAGCATGCCGGCACCAGCGGCAAGGGCCGAGGCGCGCAACGTCGTAACGGCACCGAAACGGTTGCGGACGCCATCGCCGAGAAAGCGCATGATGGCCATGACTCCGGAAAAGGCGGCATAGGCCAGGCCTGCGATGGCAAGATCGGCGCCGAGCTCCTGCCTGAGATACAGCGCCGCCCAGTCGAGTACCGCACCTTCGGAGATCATCGTCAGCAGCGCCATCAGCCCAACCAGATAGACCAGCGGGTTTGCCGGCAGCGCGAATTTGTGGTGCTCGGCGACTGGGTGCTTGTCCTCGTCGATCAGGTAGCGGATCGCTACGGCGATGACGGCAAAGGCAAGAGCCGTCACCACTGTCGCATGGGCGAGGTGACCGTAGTTCTGGATGGCGAAACCGCCCAAAGCGCCGCCAGCGAAACCGCCAAGGCTCCAGAAGCCGTGCGAGGACGACATGATGGCACGGGACAGCCGCCGTTCGACTGCCACTGCGTTGGCATTCATGGCGACGTCCATGCCGCCGATCGAACCGCCGAAGATGAACATGGCGACGGCCGCAAGGGGCACGTTGGGGGCCAGAGCCACAACCAAAAGGCCGAAGCTGCCGGCAAGTCCGAACCAGCGCAGCACGCTGCGCGAGCCATGCTTCGAGATCAGATGGCCGCACCAGGTCATGGCGGTGACGGCGCCGGCGCCGAACAACAGGATCAACAGGCCGAGCGTGAACTTGCTGATGTCCAGCCGGGTCAGAAACACTGGGATCTGCGGCGCCCAGCTGCCGGTCAGGAAGCCGTTGGCGAGGAAGATGCCTGCCACGGCCCAGCGTCCACGAATCGCGGTCTGCATGATTTTCTGCGCGTCCATCGGGTAGAATCCGGTCCGGAAATGGCTTTGCGCGGCAAATTAGATCGATTCAATCTGCAGTCAAGCGCTCGCGGCCGAAAGTGTTTGGACCAAGCCGCGCGACTAGGCGCCGTCATGGAATTTGCGTTGCCAGGGATCGGCGGACCAGCTCTGCAATCCACTCCGAAGCCCTACGGCTCGGGATAGGCCGTGCCGTCCTTGTGCACAAACCGGCCATCGGCGTTGCTGCTCATCATGTCGATGTCTGAGCAGGTGGTGACGTCGGCGGGCGAGCGCGAACCGACTTCGAGATAAACCGCCATCGCAGCCGATTTGTTGATCATGTGATGGCGTTTCCGGTGCCTTTCGGAAAGGCCGCGCAATCGCCGGCGCGCAGCACCGTCTGGCCGGCATCTTCGACAAGCGCCAGTTCGCCTTCGAGCACATAGACGAATTTGTCTTCGTGCGAATGCCAGTGGCGCTGGCTCGACCAATTGCCCGGCGGCATGAGATTGATGCCGAAATCGGTGAGCCCGCCGGCGTTGCCCAGCCGCTGCCGCACGCGTTCGGCACAAGGCGCATCGAATGGCGGCGGATAGGACGAGCCTCTGCGCTCGGGCACGGCGCCGATGTCGATCTTAGGCATGCCAGTCCTCCCATTTGGGTGGCAAAAACATTCGTGACGGTGGTCCGGCGCGATTGGTCGACCTAATGGTCTCTGGGGCGTCTTGCCTCGAACTCGGCCTTCTTGGCGTCAGAGGCCTCGATCTGGTTCAGTGCCTGCCACTCGGAATAGGGCATGCCGTAGATGATCTCGCGCGACTGCTCCTTGCTGAGTTCGACACCTTCGGCTTCGGCGGCATCGCGGTACCAGTTGGACAGGCAGTTGCGGCAGAAGCCGGCGAGGTTCATCAGGTCAATGTTCTGCACGTCGGAACGCTCGCGCAGATGCGCGACCAGCCGGCGGAAGGCAGCGGCTTCGAGATCGCGCTTTTGCTCGTCGCTGAGTTCGGTCATGTCTTGTTGGCCTCCCTTGGGTCTCCATCATACCGGCTCGGTGCGCGAGCCGAATATTTTCACCGCATGTATATCGGCACGTCCATCTATCGCGTCAACGATCGGCGCCAGCCGTTCGGCCCAGGCGAGAGCACCCTTCCGGTCGGCGATCAGGTCCTGGCGGATCTCGATCAGCGCATGGGCAAAGCCGTTGACGATGGCGTGCCTGAACATGGTATCGCCGCGCAGTGCGCCGTCATAGGGTTCGTTATCGCCGACGAGGAGGCTCTTGTCCTCGGAGAGCATGTCGATCAGCGGCCGCGCCACGCGATCGTCGAGGTCCCATAGTATGCCGACGTGCCACGGCCGCACGAAGCCCTGCATGGTCGGCGTGAAGGAATGCACCGAAAAGATGAGGGGTGCCTGCGCGGACGCTTGCGCCACTGAGGCGATCATGGCGCCGACGGCATCATGATAGGGGCGGTAAAAGCGGTCCAGCCGCCGTTCGCGCTCCTCCGGCGCGATGGGGTAATTTCCCGGGATGACGGTGCCGTCATAGAGTTGGCGAATTAGCGTCGGATCGTCCTCGCCGCGATTGGGGTCGATCAGCAGTCGCGAAAAATTGGCAAGCACCGCCGGAACGCCGAGCAGACTTGCGAGTTCGCGGGTTAAAGTCTCGACGCCGATGTCGTAGGCGATGTGGCGGTCGAACTCCGCCGCCGGCAGGCCGAGGCTGCCATACTCCTCCGGCAGGTCGCGGCGGGCGTGATCGGCCAGAAGCACCATGCCGCGCTTGCGGTCGCCTTCGACGATGTCGAACGGCGCGAAAACTGTGGATCGGGTCATTGGCGGGAAAGGTCTGTTCGCTGGCTTCCGGGGAGGGTGGTATCGTCATTCCACGAAGAGGACGCTTGCGCAATGCCGTTGTTTGGCCACGGTTTCTGCCAAAAAACTGACCAGGGGCGACCGCAAGCGCGTCAGAGCCTTTCTAAATCGATTGGAATTGGACAGATCGGCGCGTTGACATGCGTCCGGACTTTTCCGAAAAGGGGCGTTGAGAGATGCAAATGTGGTTCTTGAGGGGTTTCGGGATGGGTTTCGCCGGCAGGCTGCGCGTGCGCTGCGCCTTGGCCATGCCGCTCCTGATACCGGCCATGGGCCTTTTCGCGGTGATTACGGCCTCGCCGGCACGCGCCGATTTCCGCGTTTGCAACGCGACGCAGAACCTGGTCGGCGTCGGCATCGGCTATCGCGCCAAGGCCGGCTGGATCACCGAAGGCTGGTGGCACATCGAAGGATCGAGCTGCAAGACGCTGATCGAGGGGCCGTTGTCATCAAGGTTTTACTATCTTTATGCAGAAGACGCCGAGCGCGGCGGACGCTGGGATGGCCCGATCAACATGTGCGTGGCCGAAAAAGAGTTCAAGATCGCCGGCGTTACCGATTGCGTCGCCCGGGGCTTTCAGCGCGCCGGATTCCAAGAATATGACACGGGCGAGCAGGCAAGCTGGATGGTCCAGCTGACTGACGAGCCCGCAACGGATGGCGCTCCAGCCGCCCCGGGAACAAACAGTCAATGAGACGCAGCCGCAAGGTCAAGATCCTCGCCACCATCGGTCCGGCCTCCTCGTCCGAGGAGATGCTGAAGAAGCTGTTCGAAGCCGGCGCCGACG
The DNA here is from genome assembly GCF_040321795.1 of Mesorhizobium sp. M0244. NCBI lineage: Bacteria > Pseudomonadati > Pseudomonadota > Alphaproteobacteria > Hyphomicrobiales > Phyllobacteriaceae > Mesorhizobium > Mesorhizobium sp. M0244. Next base: position 76,344 of record NZ_JAMYSE010000002.1, read on the forward strand.
TGTTCCGCATCAATATGAGCCACACCGATCATGAATTGATGCGGACGCTAGTCGGCCGCATTCGTGCCGTCGAGGAGACGGTCGGCCGGCCGATCGGCATTCTCGCCGACTTGCAAGGGCCAAAGCTGCGCGTCGGCAAGTTCGCCAACGGCAAAGAGGTGCTGACCGTCGGCCAGACCTTCACGCTCGACGACAATCCCGAGCCCGGCAATTCGACGAGGGTCTACCTGCCGCATCCCGAAATCCTGCGTTCGGTCGAGGCTGGTCATCGCCTGCTGATCGACGACGGCAAGCTCGAGCTCAAGGCAGTCAGCAGCAACGGCAAGGCGATCGTCTGCACCGTCGTCGCCGGCACGACCATTTCCGACAAGAAGGGCGTCAGCCTGCCAGACACCGACCTGCCGGTCGGCGCGCTGACGGAAAAGGACCGCCGGGATCTCGATGCGGTTCTCGCGACAGGCGTCGACTGGGTGGCGCTGTCCTTCGTGCAGCGGCCCGAGGACCTGGCCGAGGCGCGCAAGATCGCGCGCGGCCGGGCGCTGATCATGGCCAAGATCGAAAAGCCGCAGGCCGTCGCCCGGCTGGCCGAGATCATCGAGCTTTCGGATGCGCTGATGGTTGCCCGCGGCGATCTCGGCGTCGAGATGCCGCTCGAAGCCGTGCCCGGCATCCAGAAGCAGATCACCCGCGCCGCGCGCCGTGCCGGCAAGCCGGTGGTGGTCGCCACGCAGATGCTGGAATCGATGATCACCGCGCCGGTGCCGACCCGCGCCGAGGTGTCGGACGTGTCGATCGCCGTGTTCGAAGGCGCCGATGCGATCATGCTTTCGGCGGAGTCCGCCGCCGGCGCCTACCCGGTCGAAGCGGTGGCGATGATGGACCGGATCGCCACCAAGGTCGAAACCGACCCGACCTATGCCGGCATCATCAACGCGCAGCGCTCGGAACCGGAAGCAACCGGCGCCGACGCCATCTCGCTCGCCGCCCGCGAGATCGCCGAGACGCTGAAGCTGTCGGCGATCATAACCTACACCGCGTCCGGCACGACGGGTCTGCGCGCCGCGCGCGAGCGGCCGCAAGTGCCGATCGTGGCGCTGTCGCCGATCGTCAACACGGCGCGGCGGCTGTCGCTTTTGTGGGGCACGCATTGCGTCGTCTCGCCCGACGCCATCGATCTCGATGATATGGTCGACCGCGCCTGCCGCATCGCCTTCGACGAAGGTTTTGGCAAGCCGGGCGACCGCGTCATCATCACGGCCGGCGTGCCGCTGAGGACGCCGGGCTCGACCAATATGCTGCGCATCGCCTATGTCGGGTCGGACGTCGGCCGCTAGGCCAGCTCGTCGATATGGCTGTCAGGTCGGCGCCAGTTCAGCCTCCGGCGCTTTGAGATCGGCGCATTCGCCGGCATGGGCGTCGCCGGCAATCCGTGCTTCCACAGTTCTGGCTAGAGCGTGCAGGTCCACATCCCGTCCGGCCGCCTTCTCCATCGCACCGGCAACCAGATCGGGTGCGATCCAGTCCGGCTTGTGGCCGAGATTGCGGACCCAGACCAACTCGGCGCCGGGTATGTCGCGGGCGAGACCGGTCGAATGGATTGTCGCATAGACGACCTTGTCGCGATCGCCCGAGATAATCACGGTCGGCACCTCGATGTCGCGGTAGTGCGGAGCGGCGCCGAGGACGTAGCGATAGAGCCCGGCGACATCCCTGGCGTTCGACCGGAAAGCGCTGGGCCGCAACACCAGCGGGATGGAGGCCTCAGTGACATAGCCGTCCGGCACCTGGTTAGGGGAGAAGACGCATGCGGTGGCGGCGGCCATCCGAAGCATTCCCGCAGGATAGCTCAGCGTCTCGGAAAACAGCCGGCCGACAACCGGAATGGTGGTCAAATTGTAGTACCAGGCGGTGGCGCCGCCCGGCCAGGGATGGGTGGCGGGCGAGACGAAGACCAGGCCGAGCGTCCTGTCGGCGTGTTGCAGCGCAAAGGCGGTGGTTATCGCGCCGCCGAAGGAGTGGCCGACGATGATGGCTTTCTTGATGCCAAGATTGTTCATCAGCGCCGCGATGGTGTTTGCCTGCGCCTCCGGGGTGTCATTGCCGGATCCACGCCCAGACCGGCCAAGACCAGGCCGGTCGAAGAAAACCATCTCCGCACGGCCTTCGAGCAAGGGCCGCAGCGGCAGCATCTGGTCCCTGAGGTTGGCGCTGGCGCCGTGGATGAAGACGACCGGCGGCAGGTCGGCATTTTCCGGCGCCGGAATGTGGACATAGTGGATACGGGCACCGTCGATATCGGCGAAGCCGCCGACCGACGGGTTGCGGCGCTCGATCAGCCAGGACCCGGCGCGGGTGACGCCGGCAAGAGTGAACACAAGCGCCATGAGCAAGGCGAGCGCGGCATAGATCAGGTTCATGGGGAGAGATACGGGCCCGAGGCGAAATTAGTTCACCGGTATAAAGGTAATTTCAGCCCGACGGAATTGCCCTGCCGGGCGGGGCGTCAGATGCCTTCACCGGCAAGCTCTTCGGAAAGTGCGGCGACCTGGTCCTGGGCGCTGCGCATCATCGGGTAGATGCCGAGAACGCGCTGCCAGGCCTCAAGCGCCGACTGCTTGTGGCCGGTTTCGGCCATGATCTGCGCCAAGCCCGAAAGTGCGCCGAAATGGCGTGGCTCGAGCTGCAGGGTGCGGTCGATGTCCGACATCGATTTTCCGTAGTTCTTCATCATGAAATGAACAGTGGCGCGGCGGTTCCAGCCTTCCGCATAGGTTGGCTGCAGGGTCACCACCTGGTCGAGGAAATCGAGCGCGACATCGAATTTCTGGTTTTCAATCGCCTTTTGCGACCATTGCATCATCAGGTCGATCGAGGCGCTGCCCGACTGGGACCACTCGCTCCCGATGCGCCCGGCGATGCGCTCGGCGGCCTTTTCATTGCGCTCGCGCTTGAGATCGGCAAACAGCTGATCGAGCCGGCCTTGTTTCGTCACAACAACCGGAGGTGCTGTCGGATCGTCGGCCCACGCCGGCAGCGAGACAGCGCTGGAAACGAAGAAAGCCGTGAAAAATGCAAAAAGAATCCGCATCGCGGGAATCTAGCCCCCGACGGCGGATCGTCAAACTGAATTTAGCGTGAAAGAGCCATCGTGCGAGCGGAGGCGCGCAGCCTCCGGTCGAAAACTCAACCCTGGCGCGCCTTGTAGCGCGGCGCGGTCTTGTTGATGATGTAGACGCGGCCCTTGCGACGAACCAGCTGGTTGTCGCGGTGACGCGCCTTCAACGCCTTGAGCGAATTCTTGATCTTCATGGTCTTGCCCGTCGGTCTGGGCCCGGTCACGGGCCGAATTATTAAGGCGCGCCCACAGACGCGCCTTTGAACTGTGCGTGGCTCATAGACGAGGAGCCTTGCCCGTGTCAACCGCAAGCGCGTTGCCTAAACGATACCGACCGTTTCGTATCATCAAATATCCGCCACTGGCGCCTTGCGGCATTGCGCGGGATTGAGCCGGCTGGAATGATGCGGTTGCCGCGAATTGGAGATCATCATGCGCCGAATTCTTCTGTCCGCCTGTCTGGCGGTGCTCGCGGCAGGCTCTCTTGCCCATGCGCAGGAATGCGACCGTAACGACGACAGCCAGCAGATGATGAACATCTGTGCCGACGCGGACTACAAGGCCGCCGACGCCAAGCTCAACAAGGCCTACCAGGAGCTCATCGGCGCAAGCGATGCAAAGGCCATGAAGCTGTTGCAGACGGCGCAGCGCGCGTGGATCGCCTTTCGCGACGCGGAATGCAGCTATTCCGCCGCGGACAGCGAAGGCGGCTCGATCTATCCGATGCTGGTATCGGAATGCTTGACGCGGCTAACCGACGACCGCACCAAGCAGCTCGCCGCCGATGCGACCTGCGCGGAAGGCGATGTGAGCTGCGCCAGCCCCGACGAGGACGAGAGCGATGTCCAGTAAGAGTAGGTTCTAGCTGCGGCGGCTCACGCGCGTAAAATGGCCCATCTTGCGGCCAGGCCGCGCCTCGGCCTTGCCATAGAGGTGCAACATAAGATCGGGCTCGGCGAGCAGTGCCGGAATGTGCCGGATATCATCGCCGATCAGGTTTTCCATGACGCAGTCGAACTGCCGTGCGGGATTTCCCAGCGGCAGCCCGGCGACGGCGCGGATGTGCTGCTCGAATTGCGAGATGGCGCAGGCGGCCTCCGTCCAGTGGCCGGAATTATGGACGCGCGGCGCGATCTCGTTGGCCAGCAGCGAACCGTCGGCAAGGACAAAGAACTCGACCCCGATGACGCCGACATAGTCGAGCGCTGCAAGTATCTCTGCCGCCGCGGTTTGAGCCGCAGCCGCCGTCTCGGACTTTACTCCGGCCGGCAGCGTCGAACTGTGAAGAACACCGTTTCGATGGACATTCCAGGCAGGGTCGTAGGCGGCGAGCGAGCCATCGATGCCGCGCGCGGCGATCACCGAAATCTCGCGCTCGAAGGCGACGAAGGATTCCAGGATCAGCGGCACGTTGCCCATCGCCTCGCAGGTGCCGGCAAAGCCGCCTGCTTCCATGTTGCGGAAGACACGCTGGCCCTTGCCGTCATAGCCCATGCGCCGCGTCTTCAATATCCCGCTGCCGTTGAACTTTTTCAGCGCAGCCGTCAGTTCGTCGTCATTGTCGACAGGACTGAAATCTGCGGTCGGTATGCCGATGCCGTTGAGGAATTTCTTTTCCGCCAGCCGGTCCTGCGCCACTTCCAGCGCGCGTGCCGGCGGATAGACCGGAACCGTGGCGGCAAGTGCCGCGGCGGCAGAAACCGGAACGTTCTCGAATTCATAAGTAACGACGGCACTGGCCGCAGCCAGCTCGCCGAGCGCGGCCGCGTCGTCATAGGCGGCGACGATCTGCCGGTTGGCGACCTGTGCCGCCGGGCAATCCGGCTGCGGCTCCAGCACGACGATGCGGTAGCCGAGGCGGGCCGCGGCCATCGCCAGCATGCGGCCGAGCTGGCCGCCGCCAATGATGCCGATGGTCGATCCGGAGGGCAGGCTCACGGCGTGTCCGTGGGCTCTGCGGCCACCTTGGCGGTCTGCGCGGCGCGCCAGCTATCCAGCCGGGCGGCAAGCTTTTCGTCGCTCAGCGCCAGCACCGCGGCGGCCAGAAGGGCGGCGTTGGCAGCGCCGGCCTTGCCGATGGCCAAAGTGCCGACCGGAATGCCGGCCGGCATCTGAACGATGGAAAGCAGCGAATCCTGGCCGGACAGCGTCTTCGATTCCACCGGCACGCCGAACACCGGCAGCGGCGTCATCGCCGCCGTCATGCCGGGCAGATGAGCTGCGCCGCCGGCGCCGGCGATGATCACCTTGTAGCCGGCCGCCTTGGCGCCCTTGGCGAAGTCATAGAGCCGGTCGGGAGTGCGGTGGGCCGAGACGATCAGCCGCTTGTGCGGAATGCCAAGCGCCTCCAGCGTCTCGGCGGCGTGGCGCATCGTCGCCCAGTCGGACTGGCTGCCCATGATGATGGCGACGTCGGCGCGGTGATCGTCCAAGCTTATGCTCCCCGGCGGCAAAGGCGCGCATTAGCGGAATTCGAGCGGAGCCGCAAGGATGGCCAGAGATGGCGAGCCGCCTATGCCGGTTCCTGTCGCACGCAAATGCATACGGCCGATCGTTTCACCGGGCGGCCGCCGTTCGAAAGCGATTGACGAAGTCGTCGAGTTCGGGCCGTTCCGTATCGGAAATCGCCCAGTAGGAAAAGGCGCTGTCGCTCCAGTGCACCAGCGAGAAGCCACCAGCCGAAAGATCGACCGGCACGGTCGTCGAACCTGTGTCCTCCGGAGCGGCGACGAGGGTGATCAGGTGCTCGCGGTGCCGGTAGACCAGCGCTGGCACCGGCCGGTCGGCGATCACCTCGACCCGGCCACCGAGCAATGTGAAACCGTCATTGGCAAGATCAGGCGCCGGGGGCGACAGGCCGACCCTGGCATCGAGCCAGGGTTTGACGGTATGCCGGTCGGAGGAGACGACGTCCACCGGGCTGGCGGCCAGCAGGCTGCGGCGATGGCCGCTCGCGACCGCGGCGGCAAAGCTGTCGGGCGCCCGGCTGAGCATCACCCATTGCGTCGCGCCGCTGGCCAGCACGGCGGTGACGACGATCGATGCCGCCAGCGCTCGCCAGTCGAACGCGCCAAAACGGCGCATTGCCCGGCGCGCCGGCAGCATCGGACCGTCGCGCGCGGGCGTCGACACCACTTTCGTTGTATCGGCTGTCCCGATAGCCGCAATGCGAGCCTTGAAATCGTCACGGACATCGGGCCTCGGCAGCCCGCCAACAGCGGTCTGCAGCGCTAAGGTGCGGGCATGCTCGGCGGCGAGCGCCGGATCGGCGGCGATGCGCCGCTCGACGGCCAATGCCGCCGCTGCGTCGAGTTCGCCATCGACCAAAGCGTGGATCATCAGCTTCATGCCCGCCGGGTCTTCGGGCAATCCATCGTTGTGCGCGCTCATGGCGCCCTCCCAAGTTGGGACATCAGCAGGCCGCGCGCTCTTGCTAGCCGCGACATCACCGTGCCCAGCGGCACGCCAAGCAGTGTCGCGATCTCGCGATAGCTGAGGCCGTTGATGTCGCGCAGCACCAAGGCCTCGCGAAATTGCTGCGGCAGCGCGGCGATTGCCGCCTCGAGTGCCGCCGTGTCGGCCTTGGCGATCAGGCTTGCCTCCGGACTGTTCGGGTCTGTCAGGGCGTTGTTGCGCATGGCCACATCTTCCAGATCATTGAGATCGCCGACAGCGACGACACTTCGCGGCCGGTTGCGCGCCAGCCAGGAATAAGAAGCGTTGCGCACGATCGCCAGCAACCATGCGCGGGCATTGCCGCCAGCATAGGTGGCCATGCCGGCATGCGCCTTCAGGCAGGCGTCCTGAACAACATCCTCGGCGTCGGCGGTGTTGCCGGTCAGCCAGCGGGCAAGCGAAAGCGCATCCGCGAGATGGGGCAGAACCACCTCGCGGAAGCGCTCGGCCGCGGCCTTGTCGTTCAACACCGTCGCATCGCCCGGCATCCCGGGCAGGACCTTCCGAACATCCTCACGGAGCGACGGTGATCCTGCCCTGCATGTGCGGGTGCAGCCCGCAGAAATAAGCATAGTCGCCCGCTTTGGTGAAGGTGAGGGCATATGTATCACCGGTGTCAAGCGCCTTGGAGCGAAACGAGCCATCGTTGGCGACCACCAGATGCGGGATGTCGTCATCGTTTTGGAAAGTCACGACGGTACCCGGCTTCACCGTCAGCACGGCCGGCGTGAAGGCGAAGTTCTCGATCTTGACCATTGGCTCGTCAGCGGCCTTCAGCGGCGCGGAAGCAATCGCCAGGATGGCAGCCAAACTGAATGCGACAGGAAATCCGACGAAGAGGCGGGTCGGGAAGCGGATCATCGCATTTCCTCTCAGGCCAGCGTGCTGTCGATGATGGCGAGGTCCTGCCCGCCTTGCTTAACCGTCACGCTACTGGTGCCGAGCAGACCGCGCAGCTGGCCGGCGGGCACGGTCATCGGCCCGGGTGAGGCGGCGGTGCCTGGCGCCGGTTGCGGGAAAGCGGTAGAACGCGCGGTGTGGAAGGTGACGTTGCCTTCGACCTTCTGCATGATCTGGTGGATATGGCCGTTGAGCACGGTCACCGAGCCGAAGCGCTTGAGCAGAGCCAAAGCCTGAGCCGCGTCGTCGGTGCCCCAGCCCCATTCGGGATAGACAGCCCACAGCGGGATGTGGGCAAAAACGACGATCGGCGTCGAGGCGCTGACCGCCTTCAGATCATCGACCAGCCATGCCAGCTGGTCAGCACCGAGATTGCCGAGCCCGCCGGCCTTCAGGTTGACGACGTTGACCAGCCCGATGAAATGGAGGCCGTTCTGGTCGAACGAATACCAGCCGGCACCCTTGGTGCCCTTGCCGTAACGCTCGAGATAGGCCTGGCCGTTGCCGTCATCGATCAGGTCGTGCTCGCCCGGCACATAATGCACGTCGAAGCCTGCGCCGCCGATGATCTGGGCAGCGTTGTCGAACTGTGCGGCCTTCGACAGATGGGTGATGTCGCCTGTGTGGATCATGAAGGCGGGCTTTTGCGGCAGCGCCTGGATCTTGCCCATCGCCTCCTTCAGCGTATCAATGGCGTGCGGGTTGGCGGCCTTGTCGAAGCCGATGTGGCTGTCCGAGATCTGGAGGAAGGTGAAACCGGTGGCCATTGCCTCGGCGGCTTCCGCCGCGCCGAGCAGGCTGAGCGAAACCGGCACGCCGGCCGAAATCGTCCAAAGCACTCCCGTGCCGGCCCAGATCATGCATTCCAGTGCGTGACGGCGGCTGATGCCGTCAGCTTCATTGTCGTGGTGGTGGTTCATACCGGTCTCCTGCAACGCCGGGAATGGCGTATGCTTGGGAGACCAATGGGCGGGGTGGTTTATTCCCGCCCGAAGACAAAGCGGTCATTCACAGTGCCGTGATGGCGCAGTGGGGCGGTTGGCGAAGCCAGGCTCGAAAAGCACGGTTCGTCCATCGACTGGCTTCAGCGTTGTGACTAATCAGGCCAGCGCAAGGCGCCGGCGGACTGCTTGCGAACGGACTTCATTGCATTGGCGGGACGATCAGCTGCGCTCAACACCGCCCGCAGGCGTTCGGCGACGGTCTCCGCCTCGCCAGGGTGGAGATTGCACGGGTCGAGGAAGAAGTGGCCGCGCTCGACCTCGTGGTTGCGAACGATAATGGGGGGCGAACCCGCCGCCAGCGCAGAGGCAAGACCGGCGGCGGTGAACCTGCTTTCGGGCGCAACGAATATCTGCAGCCGGTCGAGAGGATTTCCGGTCGGATCGGGAATGATATGTGCTGCGATGCCCGGAAGGTCCTGCAATGCGGCTTGCCACAGCTGCAGTGCGGCTTCTTCCCGCTGGCGGATGCCGGCATGGTCTCGCCGCTCCCAGGCTTCCAGGGCCGCCATGGTGCCGGCAATGCTCTCCTTGCCGACCTTCATGGCGCGCGCAACGCCCCGGTTCTGGAGATAGGCGGCCCGCACCAGATCCTTGCGGCCCGCAATGATGCCGCTTGTCGGCCCTGAGAGAAATTTGTGTCCGCTGTAGACGACAATGTCGGCGCCGCGCGCCAGAAAGCCGCGCAAATCGTATTCCGAGGCGGCGTCGACGATCACTGGCACGCCCTTGGCGTGGCAGATCTCGCAGAACTCTTCGAGCGAGAGCATGCCGTATTGCACGGTATGATGCGCAACGACGTAGAGGGCTGCCGCCGTTCGGTCCCGGATCGCTTCGCCTACATGATAATCCTGAGTGACGCTGACCGTGCCGGCAGGCACTGCCTTGGCTCCGGCAAGCCGGATCGACTGGTCGATCGGCGCGCCATAATTGACGATGTGGCCAAGCTGAACGATGACCTCCGATTTGAGGCCCTCGGTGTCGTCCGGCAGCCGCTCGATGGCGAGAAGGTTGGTACCCGTCATCGCGCCGGCAATCGCCATGGTTATACCGCTGGCGCAGCATGCGGTGATGAAGCCGGCCTCGCCGCCGGTGAGGCGTGCAATCACCGTGCTTGCGGCGCGCTGCAGATCGTCCATCTCTACCCATTGCGAGGCCATTTCCGACATTGCGGCAATCGCTTCGGGGACAATGATTGAGGCGCCGAGCGCCGTCATCGTGCCGGAAACATTGATGATCGGACGAAGGCCGAGCCGTTCGCGGATTGTCGTGTTGGAACGGTCAGCGGCATAGGTCGTCATCTCTGTAGATCCTATTCATGGATTTCAGGCGGCGATCTCGACGACCGCCTCGATTTCAACTGTGATGTTGCCCGGCAGCGAGCCGACACCGATCGCCGAACGGGCGTGTCCGCCAATCCTATCAAAGACGGCGGCGAAAAGATCGGAACAGCCATCCACCACCTTGGGGTGCTCGCTGAATGTCGGCGTCGCATTGACAAAGCCAAGCAGCTTGACGACGCGCACGATGCGGCCGAGGTCGCCGGCCGCGGCATGCATGACGGCGAGCAGGTTCAGGCCGGTCAGACGGGCATGATCATAGGCCTCTTCCACGGAGATATCCTCGCCGACTTTGCCGGTGCAGAGCACACCACCGGCGCGCAACGGCCCCTGGCCGGAGAGGAAGACCAGCCGTCCGCTCTCGGCGTAGGTGACGAAGTTGGCGATGGGCTTCGGCGGCTCGGGCAGCGTCAGGCCCAATTCCGCGAGCCGGATGTAAGGCGTCATAAAAGCTCCTTGCGACAGCTTTCGCGGTCCGATGTCAAAAATGCGAGGCGCGAAATCGCGCCAGGAAGCTGCGAAGGCGTTCATTGTCGAACTCCGCAGCCAGAATCTCGGCGGGTGGTCCGACGGCACTGACGCCGCCATCCGCCATGAAAACGATGCGGCTCGATGCGTCGCGTGCAAAAGCCATTTCATGCGTGACCATCAGCATCGTCATGCCGTCTTCGGCGAGGCTGCGCACGACCTCGAGCACCTCGCCAACCAATTCGGGGTCGAGCGCCGAAGTTATCTCGTCGAGAAGCAGGATCTTCGGCTCCATCGCCACGGCGCGGGCGATGCCGACGCGCTGCTGCTGGCCGCCGGAAAGCTCGGCTGGCAGACTGTCGGCCTTGTGGGCGAGGCCGACCCGGCCGAGCCAGTGCTCGGCAATGGTGCGGGCCTCGGCATTGCTCTTGCCGCGCACCTTGCGCAAACCAAGCATGATATTGCCGGCCGCGGTCAGATGCGGAAACAGATTGAAGCTCTGGAACACCATTCCGGTCTCGGCTCGCATCGCCGCGAGGTCGCGCTCGCTGCGGCGCTGACGTGTTCCCGCCTCGCGGTAGCCGACCTCTTTGCCATCGATACGGATCGAGCCGTTATCATAGCTCTCCAGAAAGTTGACGCAGCGCAGCAGCGTGGTCTTGCCGCTGCCGGACGGCCCGATGATCGTCACCACCTCGCCGCGCGCCACCTTGAGGCTGACCGAGCGCAGGACCTCGACGGGACCGAAGGCTTTGGACACGTCGGAGACGTCGAGAAGCGCCGGATTTGCGTGGGCGGAGTTGGACATCTTGCTATTCCCGGATGAAGGAGAAACGCCGCTCCAGCCGGCGGCTGGCCAAGGAGAGGGCGTAGTTGACGGCGAAATAGACGAGCGCGCCGAGGATGTAGAGCGGCATCGCTTCGTAGGTGCGGCCGATGACCTGGTTGATTGCCTGCATCAGGTCGGTGATGCCGAGCAGCGAGACCAGCGCGCTGCCCTTCACCGCGTCGGTGACGCCGTTGATCCAGGGCGGCAGGAAACGCCTGAACGCCTGCGGAAAGATGACGTAGGCCAGCCGCTGGCGAAAGGTCAGCCCGATCGCCATCGCCGCTTCGGACTGACCCTTGGGGATCGAGCCGACGGCGCCGCGCAGATATTCGATGACCTGCGCCGTCTTGAACAGGGTAAGCGCGAGCACGGCCGCCCAAAAGGATTCCAGATGCAGCCCTACTGCCGGCAGGCCGTAGTAGACGAAGAAGATCAGCACCAGGATCGGAATGCCGCGTATGGTGTCGCTGAAGATGCGCACCACCCAGCGCAGCGGAGACGGACCATAGACGAGGCCGACGCCCATCAGCACGCCGGCGATGAGCGATAACACCACGACCAGCAGCGACACCCACAGCGTCAGGGCAAATCCTTGACCCAGGAAAGGCAAGGCATAGGCGATCTGGCCAATCATCCTAGTGCCCCGCCCTGAATCGGCGTTCGACCAACCGCAGCGCGAAAAGCAGCGCATAGCCGGTCAACAGGTACATCGCCGTCACCACCAGATAGACCTCGACGATGCGGAAGGTGTTGAAGTTGATCCACTGGGCGCCGTAGGTGAGCTCGGGCACCGAAATGACCGATGCCACGGACGTATCCTTGAAGAGCGATATGAATGTGTTGGAAAGCGCCGGCAGCGTTATGCGCAGCATCGTCGGCAAGCGCACATGGACCAGCCTTTGCCATGGCGTCAGGCCGATCGCCTTGCCGGCGTCGAGCTGGCCGCGCGGCACAGCTTCGAGCCCCGAGCGGAACACCTCGACCAGATAGGCGCCGCTATAGAGCGACAGCGTGGCAATGAATGAGGTTTGCGCGCTGTACGCGATGTCGACTACAGTCGGCAGGCCGTAGAAGACCAGGTAGACGAGCAGAATCAGCGGGACGTTGCGGATGAACTCGACATAGGCCGCGATGACGGTCCGAACCGCCCGCCCGGCCGACACGTACCAGACCGCCAGAAGCAGCCCGATGACGATGCCGATCGCGATCGAGATGACGGCCAGTTCGAGGCCGAGCAGGAGCCCGCCCCAGAGCTTATCGAAATGCCGCCAGATCAGGTTGAAGTTGAGGGTATAGCCCATGCGTCTCCCGCAATGCTGAGGGCTGCCGAGGAGAAGCAGGCGGCAGGGCGCGGCCCATCCGCCTGCGTGCATCAGATGACCGGGAAGCCGGGATGGCGGGCCGGCGGCTCCTGTCCGAAATAATCCTTGAACGCCGCGTCATAAAGCGCCGTTTCATGGCCGAACATGGCGATGGTGAAGGTCTGGTTGACGAAGGTCAGCCAGTCGAGGTCGCCCTGCCGGAGTGCGGCACCATAAAGCATCGAGAACCAGCTCTTGCCGGCATCGAAGTATTTGTCCGGATTGCGCGAGGCGAGCCAGCGGACCGTTGACAGATCGACGGCGGCGGCGTCGACGCGCTTCGATTCCAGCGCCTGCAGCACGTTGGCCTGCGTGTCTATCTGCATTACCTGCGCCTCGGGCAGGACGATACGCACGTTTGCCTCGGCATCGACGTTCTGCAGGATGGAAATCCGGGTCGCCGAACCGGCGGCAAGCAGCTTGTCGAAGGTCTTGTTTTCGGCGTTCGGAAGGGTCAGCAAGGCGATGCCCTCGACGTAGTAGGGCCGGGAGAAGTGGATCAGCTGCGAGCGCTGGGCGGTCATGGTCATGAACTGTATGGTGATGTCGACCTTGTTGGTGGTCACGTTTGGAATGCGCTGAGCCGGATCCTGCATGACGAATTCGACCTTGGTCGGGTCGTCGAAAAGCCCCTTGGCAAGGATGCGCCCCATGGTGATGTCCATGCCGACCAGCTCGCCAGCGTCGTTCTCGAAGTGCCAAGGCGCGTTGGTGCTGCCGGTGCCGACGATCACCTTGCCGCGCTCGAGAACGGTGCGCAGCAGGCTGTCGGGCGCCGCCTGGGCTGCCGCTTTCTGAACATCGACCGCTGTTGCCGCGCTCATCACTCCGGCCGTTGCAAGCCCGGCCATTCCCAGTTTCAGAAATTCACGCCTTTTGGATGTGTCGTTCACGGCGACCTCCTTTCGTGTTGTGTTCCCCTTTGGACCAGCAGTGCATGCATCGATTGCAACTGACGTCATTGTCCCTTACAAGAGACGCCTGTACTCTGTACAAGACAGATTAACATCAGGAATCGATAATGCAAGATGGCAATGCCTTGGCCGCTCGACCGGATGTCGGTCTGGACGAAGACAAGAATTCGGGCTCTCGGGAGAAGGGTCTCAACCGGGTCCTCCAGATTTTGGAGTTTCTTCACGCGACCCAGCGCGCGATCGGCATTGGCGATCTTGCCAAAGGGGTGAATGCGCCGCGTTCGACGACCTATACGCTCGTGCGCTCGCTGGTCGACGCAGGCCTGCTGGAAATGGCCGGAGACGGCAATCGGGTCTATTTCGGAAAGAAGCTTTATCTCTACGGAATGGATTATGTACGGGGCAACGACCTGCTCAGGCGAGGGCGCCAGGAAGTCGACCATTTGTCGCGCGAGACCGGCGAGACCTCGGAACTGTGCATGCTGCAAAGCGGCCGTTACACCATCGTCCATTCAAGCCCGGGAACGAGGCCATTCCGGATCAGCTCGGCGACGGGGTTGCAGATACCGCTTCCCTGGACCGCTTCCGGAAGGCTGCTCCTCGCCGGCTTCGAAAGGGCAGCGATCGAAGACATGGTCTCCGAGGACGATCTCGTGCTGCCCGACGGCCGCCGGTTGCAGCTCGACGATTTCATAACCGATATCGCCGTCGCCAAGTCGGCGGGCTACTGCGTCACCTCCGGCCTCGTCGATGCTTACACGAAATGCCTGGCCGCGCCGGTCTTTTCAGCACCGGGCAAGATCGAGGCGACGATGTGCCTGGTGGTTCCCATCGATACCTCGACCGAGAAGACCGATGATCTGATAGCACTGTTGCGCGACCGTGCCGCACGGCTTTCGATCGCGGCATAAGCCGCCTGATCAGAAGCCAGCGGCGGGTTCGTTCAAGCGATAATGTCTGGAATGATCTTGTCTTCCAGCGCCATCAGCCTGTCCTTCAGGAAAAGCTTCTTTTTCTTCATGCGCTGGATCTGCAGCGGGTCGCAATTCATGGCGATCATCGCATTGATGGCCGCGTCGAAATCGGCGTGTTCCTGCTTCAGTCGGGAATATTCGAGGCGGATATCTGCCTGTTCCTGATCGGACATTTTTACCGTCTGCACGTCTGCGGCGCCCAAACTATGGGCCTGATTGGGCGGGGCCAGCGTCTCTTGCACCGGCGCGCAGCCCATATCACATTTCATATTGTCGTGGAATGCTACCACGCAGCATTCGACATCGGCGCGCGATGGTGGCACACTGTCATTATGCCGTCACAGAAGCGAGCCTGCGGTGGACGTTGCCTTGACGGCTGCAATCGAGGAAACCATGAAAGGGAGAACCAATCATGTCTCTTGCATCCCATCTTGATGAGCTGCAGCGGAAACACGGCGATATCGAGCGCGAAATCGACGATGCGATGACCCATCCATCGGTCGACGACCTCGAAATCGTGAATCTCAAGCGGCGCAAGCTGGCACTCAAGGACGAGATTGAAAAACTGAAGGCGAAACCGACGACGCACTGAAGCCCTTCCAAGACTAGCCGCGCCGCCCGGCGCGATCTCTTTCCGGTGGCATATCTTTATGCTGCCGGAAACGGCTGTGGATTTGCGGCAAGCCGTCGTCTTGTCATTACCGATTTGCTAGGCCTGCGCGCCACTCGCCATTGACAAGCCATCTTTGCTCCTCCACCTCATGCCCGGACCTTCAAGATAAAGGCAGCCGGCATGACCGGATATTTTTCCTCACCCTTCCCGCGCCGCAGGTCGGTCGGTGTCGACGTCGGCGGCGTGATGGTCGGTGGCGGCGCGCCGGTCGTCGTCCAGTCGATGACCAACACCGACACGGCCGATGTCGACCAAACGATCGCGCAGGTGGCGGCGCTGCATCGCGCCGGCTCCGAGATCGTGCGCATCACCGTCGACCGCGACGAAAGTGCTGCCGCCGTGCCGGCCATCCGCGAGCGGCTGGAACGGCTAGGCATCGACGTGCCGCTCGTCGGCGATTTCCATTATATCGGCCACAAGCTCTTGGCCGATCATCCGGCCTGCGCCGAGGCCTTGGCCAAATACCGCATCAACCCGGGCAATGTCGGTTTCAAGGACAAGAAAGACCGGCAGTTCGCGGCGATCGTCGAGATGGCGATCAAATACGACAAACCGGTGCGCATCGGCGTCAATTGGGGCTCGCTCGACCAGGAGCTTCTGACCCGGCTGATGGACGACAACCAGGCCCAAGGCTTTCCGCTGACCGCGCAGGAGGTGACGCGCGAGGCAATCGTGCAGTCGGCGATCCTGTCGGCCGAAATGGCTGAAGAGATCGGCCTTGTCCGCGAAAAAATCATCCTGTCGGCCAAGGTCAGCGGCGTGCAGGATCTGATTGCCGTCTATACCGAACTTGCCACGCGTTCCAACCATGCGCTGCACCTCGGCCTGACAGAGGCGGGCATGGGCTCGAAAGGCATTGTCGCATCATCGGCTGCGATGGGCATCCTGCTCCAGCAAGGCATCGGCGACACCATCCGCATCTCGCTGACGCCGGAGCCGAACGGCGACCGCACGCGCGAGGTGCAGGTGTCGCAGGAGCTGTTGCAGACCATGGGCTTCCGGCAGTTCGTGCCGATCGTCGCCGCCTGTCCGGGTTGCGGCCGCACGACCTCGACCGTGTTCCAGGAGCTTGCCCAGAACATCCAGGCCGACCTGCGCAAGAACATGCCGGTGTGGCGCGAACAATATCCCGGCGTCGAGAACCTCAAGGTCGCGGTGATGGGTTGCATCGTCAACGGTCCGGGCGAGTCCAAACATGCCGATATCGGCATTTCGCTGCCCGGCACTGGCGAGACGCCGACCGCCCCGGTGTTCGTCGACGGCAAGAAGGCGGCGACGCTGCGCGGCCCATCGATTGCCGCGGATTTCGAGAAGATGGTCGCCGATTATATCGAACGGCGGTTTGGGCAACACGACAAGGCCGCGGCGGAGTAGTTCAATGCGGCGTTTGCTGGGCGCGGCGCTGGTTCTCATTTGCGGGCTGGTCTGGGCGACAGCCGTTCAGGCCGATCCACCACGGCCCGCCAAAAAGAAGCTGATCGACCAGGTTTGCAATCTGATCGAGGCCCATGCAGACCAGAACGGCTTGCCCAAGGATTTCTTTGCCCGGCTGATCTGGAAGGAAAGCCGTTTCGATCCCAATGCGGTCAGCCCGGTCGGCGCCGAAGGCATTGCCCAGTTCATGCCGGGCACCGCCAAGATACGCGGCCTCACCAATTCGTTCGATATCGAGCAGGCGATCCCGGCCTCGGCAAAATATCTCGCCGAACTGAAGACCGGCTTTGGCAATCTGGGCCTCGCCGCAGCCGCCTACAATGCCGGCGAGACCCGAGTGTCGCGCTGGCTGAATTCCGGCGGCTTCTTGCCGATGGAGACCGAAAGCTACGTCCTGGACGTCATGGGCGAGCCGGCCGACAGGTTCACTGATGCCGCGTATGCCGGCGTCATCCGGCCGCTCGACAAGAAGGCGAGCTTCGCTGCCGCCTGCCGCAAGCTGCCGGTGATCATGTCCAGAACCGTGCCGATGTCGTCGATCAACATCAAGCCATGGGGCGTGCAGGTGGCCGGCAATTTCCGCCGCGCCGCGGCGCTCAATCAGTGGAGCACTGTGAAACGCCGGTTTCCAGCCTTGCTCAGCGGTCGCAATCCGGTGGTCAGCCGGGTGCGCACACCGATCGGCAGGCGCGGCATCTACGCGGTGCGGATCGGCGCCGACACCAAAGTCAAGGCCGACGATATCTGCGAGAAGCTGCAGAGCGTCGGCGGCGCATGCATTGTGGTGCGCAACCGGTAAAGCCATATGTCGGCGCTTCGTCGGATCTGGAAGCTGGAAACATGGCCGCCAAGATCATCCTTCTTAACGACCGGACACGCCTTCCAGGTGTTTCTGACGTCAGAAGTTCGAGCGGCGGTGCTTCGCACCATTGCTGCCCATCTCGCTCCCGGTGGGCGCTTCATCTTCGAGACGCGAATCATATTTTCCGTGAACCCTTAGGCAGGTCTTGCATCGTCGTCGATGCGGGGTAAGGTCCCCGCGATTTTTCGCGAAAGGGATCAGCATGGCCGGCTTCAAGACACTCGACGACATCGGCGATATCAGCGGCAAGCGTGTGCTGGTGCGTGTCGACCTCAACGTTCCCGTCACTGACGGCAAGGTCACCGACGCCACCCGCATCGAGCGCATTGCACCGACCATCGCCGAGCTGTCCGGCAAGGGCGCCAAGGTCATCCTGCTTGCGCATTTCGGCCGTCCCAAAGATGGACCGGCGCCGGAATTCTCGCTCGAGCCGATCGCCAAGGCGACGGCGGACGTGCTCGGCCGCCCGGTCGGCTTTGCCCCCGACTGCATCGGCGACAAGGCCGCGAGCGCCGTCGCCGCCATGGACAGCGGCGATGTGCTTCTGCTCGAGAACACCCGCTTCTACAAGGCCGAGGAGAAGAACGACCCGGCCTTCACCGAAAAGCTCGCCGCTAACGGCGACATCTTCGTCAACGACGCCTTCTCCGCTGCGCACCGCGCCCATTCGTCGACGGAAGGACTGGCGCATGTGTTGCCGGCTTTCGCCGGGCGCACCATGCAGGCCGAGCTCGACGCGTTGGAAAAGGGCCTCGGCAATCCCGTCCGCCCGGTTGTCGCCATCGTCGGCGGGGCCAAGGTCTCGACCAAGATCGACCTGTTGATGAACCTCGTGAAGAAGGTCGACGCGTTGGTCATCGGCGGCGGCATGGCCAATACGTTTCTCGCGGCACGCGGCACCGACGTAGGGAAATCGCTCTGCGAGCATGATCTCGCGACCACCGCCAAGCAGATCATGATCGAGGCGGCTGAGGCCGGCTGCGCCATCATCCTGCCCGTCGACGGCGTCGTCGCCCGGGAGTTCAAGGCCGGCGCCGCCAGCGAGACCGTCGCCATAGCCGACGTGCCGGCCGACGGCATGATCCTCGATGTCGGCGCGAAGACCGTGAAAACCATTGCCGAATGGATCGACCGTGCCGCGACGCTGGTCTGGAACGGGCCGCTCGGCGCCTTCGAGATCGAGCCGTTCGACCATGCGACGGTGGCGACGGCCAGGCACGCGGCGGCGCGCACCAAGGCCGGCAGACTGGTCTCGGTCGCCGGTGGCGGTGATACGGTGGCGGCGCTCAACCATGCCGGCGTCGCCGACGACTTCACCTATGTCTCGACGGCCGGCGGCGCTTTCCTGGAATGGATGGAAGGCAAGCCCTTACCCGGCGTCGACGTCTTGAAGCGCTGATTGCCTCGGCAACAACGCTGCGAATGAAGGTTCCTTCGACTTTCAATCGATTCGCGCTTCCCCGACGAAATCGTTCGACTTGAACCTGCGTTGCTCTAGTGGTCTGCTGGAGACGGACAAACCGTTTCAGGAGAAGCACGATGAGCGAACGTCTCGAGGATATTGCCGCCGCGATGGTGGCCGACGGCAAGGGCCTGCTGGCCGCCGACGAGAGCTCCGGCACCATCAAGAAGCGCTTCGACGTCATCGGCGTCGAGTCGACCGCCGACAGCCGCCGCGACTATCGCGAGATGATGTTCCGCGCCAGCGATGCGATGACCAAATATATTTCCGGCGTCATCCTCTATGACGAGACCATCCACCAGAATGCCGCCGACGGCACGCCGCTGGTCGACATCATCAAGGCTTCGGGCGCCATCCCCGGCATCAAGGTCGATGCCGGCGCCAAGCCTCTGGCAGGCTTCCCCGGCGACACCATCACCGAGGGCCTCGACGGCCTGCGCGAACGCCTCGCCGAGTACTACAAGCTCGGCGCCCGCTTCGCCAAATGGCGCGCGGTGATCGACATCGATGTTGCCAAGGGGGTGCCTTCCGCCACCTCGATCGGCTCGAACGCCCATGCGCTCGCCCGTTACGCCGCGCTCTGCCAGGAGGCTGGCATCGTGCCGATCGTCGAGCCGGAGGTGCTGATGGACGGCGCCCACGACATCGATATCTGCTACGAGATCAGCAAGGCAACGCTGACAAAGCTGTACACCGAGCTCTATGCGGCTCGCGTCGTCCTCGAAGGCACCATCCTGAAACCGAACATGATCCTCGCAGGCAAGAAATCGGGCAAGGTCAGCAGCCCCGACGAAGTCGCCGAAAAGACGATAAAACTGTTCCGCGAGACGGTGCCGGCCGCGATTGGAGGCATCGCCTTCCTGTCGGGCGGACAAACGGACGAGCAGGCGACCGCCAACCTCAATGCCATCAACGCCATCGGCCCGCATCCTTGGACGCTGACCTTCTCCTACGGCCGCGCCTTGCAGGCCGCCCCGCAGAAGGCCTGGAGCGGCAAGGCGGCAAATGTCGCCGCCGCCCAGGCCGCCTTCGCCCATCGTGCCCACATGAACCATTTGGCAGCGCTTGGACAATGGCAGCCGACGCTGGAGCAAGCCGCCTGACCGAATCCGTCTTGGTTCCTCGATCCCGGGCCGCGTGCCCGGGTTTTGTTCGAAAGCAGCAAGGGCTGCAATTACTTGCAACTAAATGCAGCTCTGTGTCGGCATGCGTCGCTGCCGAACGTCCTCCGTGAAAAGAGGAGCAGACCTATGCCGAACAACAAGACCGTGTCGCAGGAAGACTGGTTTCAGGCGCACAAGGCACATCTAGCGCGCGAAAAAGAATTGACGCGCTTTCGCGATCGCATCGCCGCCGAACGTCGCGAATTGCCGTGGCTGAAGATCCGCAAGGACTACGTCTTCGAGACCGAGCAAGGGCCAAAGAAACTGCCCGACCTGTTTGGCGGCAACAGCCAGCTGATCGTCTACCATTTCATGTTCGGGCCGGGCGCCGATTATCGTTGCGAGGGTTGCTCGTTCCTTGCCGACCACATCGATGGCGCCAACCAGCATCTCAGGCATCACGATGTCTCACTTGTCGTGGTGGCGCGGGCGCCATTGGCCGAATTGCTGCCCTACAAGCAGCGCATGGGCTGGAAATTCGACTGGGTGTCGTCCTACGCCTCGGATTTCAACTTCGACATGCAGGTTTCATTCACCGACAAGCAGATCGCAGCCGGCGACACGACCTACAATTTCGAGCGGCGTGCGCGGCAATCGAAGGATCTTCCCGGCACCAGCGTGTTCTATCGCGACGAGAAAGGCGACATCTTCCTGACCTTCGTCTCGCGCTCCAGGGGCGGCGATCCGCTGATCGGCGCCTATCACTATCTCGACTTGACACCGAAAGGTCGCAACGAAACCGGCCCACATCATAGTCTTGGTGACTGGGTGCGGCTGCATGACGAATATGAAGACCGGTCCGGGACGCATGACTGCTGCCATTGAGGGGACAGGCTGTCGCTGCAAGGTCGTTCACCTTCAGTGCAACATGCGCTAAGTGCTGTTCGCTATGCCCTAAAGGGACTTGCCATGCGGCGCTTTCCGACCCTTCTCACCTGGCTCGCCTTTCCGGTCTATGTCTGGCAAGGGCTTGGCGTGCGTCGCCGCACCACCCGCATGCTGCCGGCACAAGGTCCGGTCATCCACGAGATATCAGGCCAGGCGCCGGCAATTTCGCTTCTGGTGCTTGGTGATTCCTCCGCCGCATCGGTTGGCATCGGCCATTCCGAAAACGGATTGGCTGCGCAACTGGCCGTTCTGATTGCGCAACGCACCGGCCGCGCCGTGCGCTGGCGGGCAGCCGGCTTCAACTCGGCAACCTCAGGCCAGATCCGCGACCATGTGCTGCCCAATCTGTCGGCCGATCCGTGGACGCACATCGTGCTCGCCATCGGCACCAACGACGCCAAGAATTTTCATTCGGTACCGCGCTTCAAGCGCGATTTTGGCGGCCTGCTTTACGCACTGCGCGCCAAATGGCCGGAGGCGCGCGTCGTGTGGTCGCCGGTGCTGGAGTTCACCCGGGCGCCGGCAATGCCGCCGCTGCTCGGCAAGATCCTCGAAATCCGCGCCGTCGAGATGAACCGGATGGGCGAGCGTCTTTGCCTCGAGCGCGGCGCGATACCGGCACCCCGCCTGCCGATCACCGATGCCGAGGCCGGCTTTGCGTCGGATGGATTTCATGCTTCGGAAGCCGGCTACCGAGCCTGGGCGGAACATCTGGTCGGCTTGGTGCTCGCCAACGAACCCGGCGTCGCGTAATGGGCCGTCGGCACTACGTCCAATGCCCGAGCACCGCCGTTATCGAAATCGCCGCCATCGCCAGCAGCGCCAGCTTCCAGAAATCGCTGCGCCGCTTCAGCCCCAGCCAGCCGAGCGGCTTGATGAGCTGGATGACCATCATGGCGATGATGACGAGCGCGAGAAGTTTCGACATGCAGCCTTTGATCAGCATCGCGGCTGGCTGTCAAAGCGCTCCGGGATCGCCATCTTTCCATTGCGGCAAGCCTCTTTTTTCAGCGCTGCCTGATCACTTCGGCGGACAAATCGGAACGCCGGTCATGAGAGCCGCACCCTCCTGACAGACTGTTGTCAGCAGGGGTGTGCGATAGTGTCTCCATCGAAAGAGAGGAGACCAGCCATGAACGGTTTTACCATTCTGCGCAGCGTGCAGCACTATGTCGGCAAGATCCGGACGATGCGCAACGAGATCCGCACACAGCGTTTCATGAATACCCTGCCGGCGGACATCCGTAAGGACATTGGCTGGCCGGACATGTATGGCGACCGCCGCAATGGCGGCAATTGAGGCAGTCTTTTCTGCACGGCGTTTGGATGCGGCCCGGCGACGAGCTTAAGTGGGCATGCTGAAGCCTCCTGACAGGATGGTGTCAGGAGGCTCGTGCCATAGTGCGATGGCCGTCAGAGACGGACGGCCGAGAGGGCGATCGATGAAAAGCTGGAACGACAGGCTGAACACGCCTGGCATCAACGGCATAAAACCGTCGCCACGCGCCATGGCTGACGTCGTCGAAGGCCAACCGATGCTGGTTCCGACAGCTCGCCAAGTCGATGCATTCGTCCGCTCCATCCCCGAAGGCATGGCCATGGATGATTGCGCTTTGCGCACCGCGCTTGCCATCGAGCACGGTGCCGAGGTGACATGTCCGGTCACCATCGGTTATCATCTGCGCACCGTCGCCGAGGCCGCCAACGAGGATCTTGAGCATGGCATGGCGCTGAGCGACATTGCGCCGTTCTGGCGGGTGCTCGACGCCGACACGCCGACAACGAGGAAACTATCCTTCGGCGCGGCCTTCGTCGCCGCGCAGCGCAAGCGCGAAGGGCTGGAACAATAGACGCCGAGGGACCATACGATGCGCCGCGCCGACAGGCTCTTCCAGATCGTGCAGCATCTGCGCGGTGGCCGTCTGGTCACCGCCCAGAAGCTGGGCACATGGCTCGAGGTTTCCGAGCGGACCATCTATCGCGACATCGCCGACTTGCAGTCGACCGGCGTGCCGATCGACGGCGAGGCTGGTGTCGGCTATATGATGAGGGAGGGTTTCGACCTTCCGCCGCTGATGTTCACGCGTGACGAGATCGTCGCCCTGGTCGCCGGCGCCCGCATGGTGCGCGCCTTTGGCGGCGCGGCCATGGCGCGAGCCGCCGACGAGGCGCTGGTCAAAATAGGCGCCGTGTTGCCCGACGCCGAAAAGGACAGGATCGCCCGTACCGAGATCCACACGCCGATGTGGGTGGTAAGCGATGCCGCCCGCGAAGCCATCGACCTGATCGAGCGGTCCATCGAGAAACGTCAGGTGCTGACCATCGACTATTCGGATGAGGCCGGCCGCAGCACCGCGCGCGACATCCGCCCGCTTGGCCTGTGGTTCTGGGGTAAGGTGTGGACGCTGGTCGCCTGGTGCGAGATGCGCGGCGATTTCCGCGCCTTCCGCATCGACCGCATCGCCTCGGTGGTCATCGCCGGTCGCACCTTCAAGCCGGAGCGCGGCAAGCAGCTCGCCGATTTCTACCGCGCGGTGGAACGCAGCGAGGACTACGGCATGGCGCCCGACCGGGCGGCGCGAAGCTGACACGGGAGATCACAAAAAAGCCCGCTTGAAAGCGGGCTTTTTGTTTTGGATGCGAGACCCTACTCCTCTTCGTCGGCGTCCTTGTCCTTCGACTTCAGCGCCGAAAGCTTGGCGAAGACGGCGTTGGCGTCGAGTTCGCGGTCCTCGTCCTTCGGCTTTTCCGGCGCCGGCACCAGCCGTTCGGTCAAGGCCGCCGGCAGCAGCGTATCGCCGGCCGGCTGGGCCTGCTCGCGGCCGCGCGAGGCGCGGTTGATTTCCATGTCGAGGTCGATCTGCGACGTCAGGCCGAGCGTCACCGGATCCATCGGCTGGAGATTGGCGGAGTTCCAGTGCTTTCTGTCGCGGATCTGGTCGATCGTCGACTTCGTCGTGCCGACGAGGCGGGCAATCTGCGCATCCTTCAACTCGGGATGGTTGCGCACCAGCCAGAGGATGGCGTTGGGCCGGTCCTGGCGCTTCGACAGCGGCGTGTAGCGCGGACCCTTGCGCTTGGATTCCGGCACCCGCACCTTGGGATCGGAGAGCTTCAGCCGGTGGTTCGGGTCCTTCTCGGCGCGCGCGATCTCGTCGCGAGTGAGCTGGCCGGTCATGATCGGGTCCATGCCCTTGATGCCTTGCGCCGCCTCGCCGTCGGCGATCGCCTTGACCTCAAGCGGATGCAGTCCGCAGAACTGCGCAATCTGCTCGAAGGAGAGCGCTGTGTTGTCAACCAGCCAGACGGCGGTCGCCTTTGGCATCAGCAGCGTATTGGCCATTACAAAAATCCTTCTCGTTCGCCCGCGTTCCCGCGCGGGCGGTGGTTTAGAGCCACCAAAAATGGGAAAATCGTGGCCTATATAACCGCTCCCTCGCCGTTTCGCAATGTTTTTGGGAGACGCGCGTCAAGGACCTCAGCGCAGCGACCAGCAGACCGCCAAGGGTCGGGACGCACTGAAGCGATGCGGTCGAAAGCTTCAAAAAAGACAAAGCCCGCCGGACCAAGGTCAGGCGGGCTCGGAACCGGCGACGGAAATCCGTCTGCGGCGGCTCTGGCTTCTAAGGCTTGATCCCGAACCGCGACTCGGCGCTGCAGAAAAGCAGCGCCCGGTCGTCGGGCGAGATCATGCTCGAGATCAAAGCCCTTGGCGGGCGATTCTCTCGATGTCGCCGCGGTTGATGCCGAGGTCGTTGAGCTGACGAGCGTTCAGCCGGTTCAGTTCGCGCACGGTTTCATTGTACATGCGCCAGTTACGGAAAGCGCGGATCGGGTTCATGGTAGTCCTCCATCGTTTCGATGCCACTCAAATAGGCATCGGCGATGAAAAATTGAACAGACGCTTTTGCATGGCCGCAATGCGTTTGTTGCATTGCACAATTAAGCTTTCGTTCAGTCTGTTTGCCGGCCGTCAGGCGACATCGAGCACGATCTTGCCGATATGCTCACCGTCCTCCATCCGCTCATGCGCCCGCCAGGCTTCCTTGAGCGGGAAGATCATGTCCATGACGGGTGCCACCTTGCGGGTGCCGAGCAGCGGCCACACCTGCGCCTCCAGCGCGGCGGCGATTGCCGCCTTGAACTCGACGGTGCGTGGCCTCAGCGTCGAACCGGTATGGATGAGCCGCTTGACCATGATCTTCGAGAAATCGGCGCTGGCCACCGCCCCGGCCTGCGTGGCGATCTGGACGATGCGGCCTTCGAAAGCCGCGGCCTCGTGGTTTCGCGCCACATAGTCGCCGCCGACCATGTCGAGGATGACGTTGGCGCCGCGGCCAGCGGTTGCTTCCTTGACCGCGGCGACGAAATCCTCCTGGCGATAGTTGATCGCCCGGTCGGCGCCGAGCTTCAGGCATGCGTCGCACTTCTCCTGGCTGCCGGCGGTGGTGACGACATAGGCGCCGAATGCGGAAGCAAGCTGGATCGCGGTGGTGCCGATGCCGGAGGAGCCGCCATGGACGAGCAGCGTCTCGCCGCTCTTCAGGCCGCCGCGCTCGAACACATTGTGCCAGACGGTGAAGTAGTTTTCGGGCACTGCCGCCGCTTCGGTGTGGGTAAAGCCGGCGGGCAGCGGCAGCACGCTGCCGGCGTGGACTTTGACATATTCGGCATAGCTGCCGCCCGGCGTCAGCGCGCAGACCCGGTCGCCGACGCGCCAGCGCGATATCTCGTCACCAAGGGCGGCGACTTCGCCCGCCGCTTCGAGGCCCGGCAGATCTGATGCTCCGGGGGGCGGCGGGTAGGCGCCCTTGCGCTGCTGTATGTCCGGCCGATTGACACCGGCGGCACGCACCCGGATCAGGATCTCGCCGGGGCCGGGTACCGGCACGTCGCGCATTTCCGGTTTCAGCACTCTCGGCCCGCCGGGTTCCGAGATTGCGATCGCCGTCATCTTCGCCGGAATTTTCTGTCCGCTCACCATGAATTGTCCCGTCGTATTTCGCCGATTTCTTGCCGGCTATTTGCATCAGCGCCGTTGCCCTATGTATGCTCATTGGCAAATCAGGCAAATGGGCACGGAGGAGCGACGATGGCGATCTTCGACGACGAACCCAAGAAAAAAGCGCGCCCGCACGAGATCGGCCAGGATTTGTCGCTGCTTTCCGTCGATGAATTGTCCGAACGGATCGGCATCCTGCGCGACGAGATTGCGCGGCTGGAAGCCGAGCTCAAGACCAAGGGCTCCACCAAGTCGGCGGCAGAGGCGCTGTTTCGCCGCGGATAGTTTCTGAGAGTAATTCCAAAAGCTGGGGCATGCCGCCGAAAAGCCCGAATGCGGCTGTCTCCAGACCTGTGCCCCGAACTCCAGCCGGATTGAAAAATGTTCGCAAGCTACAGACCGATCCTCTCGCTGCTGCGCGGCACCGCGTTCCTCCTTGCGGCATCCGGACTGCACGGGCTGCTGCTGCCGTTGCGCGGCCAATTGGAAGGCTTCTCGACGGCATCACTCGGCCTGATGGGCACAGCCTGGGCCGGCGGCTTTGTCACCGGCTGCTTCTTTGCGCCGCGCATCGTGCGCCGTGCCGGTCATGTCAGGGCTTTCGGCGCCTTTGCCGCGTCGGGAGCGATCGTCGCGCTGCTCACCGGCCTGATCATTGACGAATATACCTGGATCCTGCTGCGGGCCTTCACCGGCTTCACCATGGCCGGCGCCTTCATGGTCATCGAAAGCTGGCTGAACGAGAAGGCCACCAACGAAAACCGCGGTACCGTCTTCGGCCTCTATATGATGGTCACCTATGCCTCGATCATGGGCGGTCAGATGATCGTTGCCGGCGGCGATGTGAAGTCGGCCTCGCTGTTCATGATCACCGGGATTCTGTTCTGCCTGTCGCTGATCCCGACGGCGGTCTCGACGGCGTCGCACCCCAAGCCGCTGCAGGACGTGTCGCTCGACGTCAAAGGGCTCTATGTCAATTCACCGGTCTCGGCGATCGCCTGCGTGCTGATCGGCATCGCCAACGGCGCCTGGGGTACACTTGGTGCCGTCTACGGAGCTCGCATCGGCATCTCGACGGCCGAGATCGCGCTGATGATGAGCCTCGTGGTCATTGCCGGCGCCGCCATGCAGCTTCCGGCCGGGCGGCTCTCCGACACGACGGACCGTCGTTTCGTGCTGGCGGGCGCGGCGTTCGGCGCTGCGCTGTTCGCCATCGCCATCTTCCTGTTCGAACCGCGCTCCGGCGTCTTCGTCATCGTCTGCACCGCCGCCTACGGCGCCTTCGCCTACACGCTCTATTCGATCGCGGTGGCGCATGCCAACGACCATGCCCGATCGGAAGATTTCGTCAAAGTGTCGGGCGGCCTGCTGCTGCTTTATGGCTTTGGCACGATGATCGGTCCGCTGCTGGCCGCCGGCCTGATGGGCTGGATGCGTCCCGAGGGGCTGTTCCTGGCTACTGCGCTCGCGCATCTCTGCCTGGCCGGCTACACGCTGCTGCGCATCAGCCGTCGCGCGCCGGTGCCGATCGAAGGCCGCGATGCCTTCAAGACCCAGCCGGCCGACCGCTCGGTGACGCCGGAAGCGTTACGGCTCGACCCGCGCAGAAAAGCTGAAACCGACGGTTGAGATTCGAGACGCTTTGCCCCACAAATAAGGCATGATGCTTTCCGACGCCTTCATGGCGATTGCCGATCCCAACCGGCGCTATCTCTTGGAAGAGCTCCGGCGCGGACCGAAGACCGTCAACGAACTGGCCTCCGGCTTGCCGGTGTCCCGTCCGGCCGTTTCGCAGCACCTGAAGGTGCTGCTTGATGCCGGGCTGGTCAACGCCAAGCCGGAAGGCACCAGGCGCGTCTATACGGTCAGCAATGCCGGCTTTCTGAAGCTCAACATCTGGCTCGACCAGTTCTGGGATGCGGAGCAGCTCGGTACACCCGGAAGCTGAGAGGTGTCGTCAGCGCGTCGAGCAGCTCATGCAGCATCGGGCCTAGCCATTGTTGTAGGGGAAGAGCTTGAAATAAGGCTGCGCTTCCTCGATCACACGGGCAACCGACGGGCGCCGCAACAACCGGTCGTGATAGCGTCTCACCGCGGGATATCTGTCGCCGAACGGCTCGACCTTGTTGGCGTAGAACAGCGCCGGGGCGGCGGCGCAATCGGCCATGGTGAAGCTCGTGCCCACCGCCCATGTCCGCGACTGCATGTCCTGTTCGATGATGGCGTAGGAGCTGCGCAGTTGGGCGCGTGCCTCCTCGACGCCGAACGGATCGGTCTTGCCTTCCGGCCGCAGGCGGTCGACGACGATCTTCTGCATCGGTTCCTGGACGTAGAAGTCATAGAAGCGGTCGGCAAGCCGGGTCTGGCGGGCGAGATCGACATCGGCGGGGATCAGCTCGACCGGTCCGGGATAATACGCGTTGAGATATTCGATGACGATCGTCGATTCCGGCACGGTCCGGCCCAGCGCATCATCGCGCAGCACCGGCATCTTGCCGGCCGGCCATAATTTCAGGAACGCGGCGCGCGACTGTTCATTGCCGAGGTCGACGACGACCGATGTGAATGGCGTGCCGTTCTCATAGAGCGCGATCAGTGGCTTCCAGCAGAAGGAGGCCAGCGGATGAAAATGCATCGTCAGGGACATTGTTTTTGCTCGTTCCTTTGGTGGTTCGTCTCGCGGACATCCGATGTCCGGGTTCGGCCCGCTATTTACTGCCTTGGCTGTGGGTGACGATGGCATCGACGATCGCGGCCCAATCATCGGGATGCAGCTCGTGGCCGCCGCCCTCGATCCGGACCAGCCTTGCGCCGGCGACCGCGTCGGCCAGAGCAGCGCCATGCTCGACCGGAAAGATCGGATCGTCGGTGCCGTGGACAACGAGGAGCGGGGTCTTCATATCGCGCAGCCGCCCCTTCCAGTCCTGCCCGCCGCCCTTGAGCATGAAATGATTGGTCGCGCTTAGAAAACCACCGGACCGGTCGTAATCCTGTTCGACGAAAGCCCGCGTTCGCTGCTCGTCGAAGGTATGCGCGGTGCCGGCGAGCGCACGCGCGTCTTTGACGATGAAATCGATCGCCTGGCGGCGGTCCGACCAGTCGACCTTCGCGCCCTCGGCCGAATGCATCCTATAGGCCTCGGTGGTTCCGGGCAGATGCGACGTATCGATGCCTAAGGGCGAGCTGCTGATCACCGTAAGCGAAATGACACGCGACGGGTATTTCAACGCAGCGAGCTGCGCGATCATGCCGCCCATCGACATGCCGACCACATGCGCCTTTCGGATTCCATGGTCGTCAAGGACGCGGATGGCATCGCCTGCCATGTCGTCGAATGTATAAGGCGGCTCGCCCGGTGCGTATTTGGTCGAACGGCCGGTATCGCGATTGTCGTAGCGGATCACGAAGCGACCTTCGCCGGCCAGCTTCCGGCAAAACGCTTCCGGCCACCAAAGCATGGAAGCCATGGCGCCCATGATCAACAGTACCGCCGGATGTGCCGGATCGCCGAATGTCTGGGACACGATTTCGGGTTGTTTCGCATTTCTCACGGCTTTCCTCCTTGCGCTCCGAATCCGATTGCATTTTGCAATCAGTTGCACGATATTAAAACCGATACGATAATGCAACCGGTTTTTGGAGATTCGCATGAACATCGATCGCCGGTCCCGATGCCCGATCAACCTGTCGCTCGAAGTGTTCGGCGACCGGTGGAGCCTGATCATCCTTCGCGACATCATCTTCGGCGGCAGACGCCACTTTCGCGAGTTGCTCAACGGCTCGGTGGAGGGCATTGCCTCCAACATCCTCGCCGACCGGCTGAAGCGGCTGATGGAGCTCGGTATGCTGACCAAGGCGGACGATCCCTCCCACAAGCAGAAGGCGATCTACAGCCTGACTGAAATGGCGATCACGCTGGTGCCGATCCTGGCGCATCTCGGCGCCTGGGGCCGCGTCTGGCTGCCGGTTAGCGACGAGCTCTCGATCCGTGCCGAGCTTCTGGAAAAAGGCGGCCCGCCGATGTGGGAGCAGTTCATGAACGAGCTGCGCCACGAGCATCTGGGCACGTCTCCCGCGCCATCTGGACCCACCGTCCGTGCGACCTTGCAGGCCGGATACGATGCGGTGATCGCCCGCAAGGCGCAGCGAGTTGGCTGCGATCCGGCGCCGTGATCAACTTATTTTCCCAATTAAGGGCTGGCTCTGCTATCAAGGGGGCTGAAAATAATTCACGGGATTGGATAACGCTCTTGGTCGAGAACTCTAAGGATACTGCCCGTGCGCGGGCCGATTTGCGTTTCAAGAAACAGGAAGAGGCAGCTACGGTTCGCCAGAAGGCGATGGCGGAATATGTCGCCGAGAGCGACGCTCGCCAGGCCAAAACCAACAAGCTGCGGGCGCTGCGCCTCGCCAAGGAAGCGGAAGACCTGGCCAATGCGCCTCCGGCCCCGGTGAAGAAGCCTCGCGCCAAGAAGAAGTAGGCCCGGCGCTCCCCAGAACGCATAGCTTCCTTTCGTACGCGAAACAGTTTCACTGGGATCTGTTCTGCCGGTCGATGACTGATGCGTTTAGGAGACTGCCATGACCGAACTGACGCTCGATAAAGCCATTGAGATCATCGATGCTGCCTTCGCCAGGGGTGCTGAGCTCAAGCTCAGGCCGCTGGGCGTCTCGGTGCTCGATGCCGGCGCCCATCTGGTCGCGTTCCAGCGTCAGGACGGCGCCTCGTTCCTGCGTCCGCAAATGTCGGCCGGCAAGGCCTATGGCGCGCTCGCTATCGGCATGGGCTCGCGCCGGGTGGAAGCCTTCGCCAAGGAGCGCCCCCATCTGATCGCCGGCGTTTCCGACGTGTCGGGCGGGCGCGTCCTGCCGGTCGTCGGTGGCGTGCTGATCCGCGACAAAGCCGGCGCTGTCATCGGCGCCGTCGGGATTTCCGGCGACACGTCGGACAATGACGAGGCAGCTGCCATCGCCGGCATTGAGGCGGCCGGCTTCAGCGCCGATCCAGGCTGAGCCAAGGCTTTTAATTCATGTTGATGTCGCGGCTGGCCGACCGCATCGACACCGAAAAGCCGGCCAGCACGTCGATCAGTGCTATAACCATCAGCGTGAAGAAGACGGTATGGGCGGCGCCCTTCACCAGCAGGAACTCGACCAGATACGCCACGAAAACGAAGGTCGACAAAAGGTGGTCCATGATCGAGGCGTTCGTTGTTCGCGTCGACTTCACCACTTCGACGAACAAGAAGATCAGTGCGATCAACACGATGAGATCGCCGAGGGTCATCGAGAACACCCCGCCCGACATCATCCGGACCGAAAACATTTCGGTCGCCCACGGATCGTCGCCGCTGCCGAATATTCCCAGAAGCCCGAGATTGTAGAGGATGAAAGGCACGATCAGCAGCGGAATGGCACCGAACATGTGGCGGCTCCGGTTGGACTGATCTTTGTAGAATGCCCGCGGCGTTCGCCGTCAAGAATTTTCGTGCGGCCCGCAAACACGGACAAAGACGGCGTGAAACAACAATGTCAGCCCCCGGCCGATATGATCAGTGGTCACAAACGCAAAAAGCCCGGCCAGTGGCCGGTCTTTGCAATCATAAACCGTCGAAAGCTCTCTCAGCTTTCCTTCGGCTCCAGAACCTGGCGACCGCGATACATACCGGTCTTCAGGTCGATATGGTGCGGACGGCGCATCTCGCCGGAGTTCTTGTCCTCGACATATGTCGGGGCCTTCAGTGCGTCGGCCGAACGGCGCATGCCACGCTTCGACGGAGAGGTTTTTCGTTTCGGAACGGCCATGGATATGCTCCACTACATGGTCAAAACGCCCCCGCTGCCCTCGTGAAAGGGCCACATCAGGGGCCGGAATCTGAGAAAGTCGGGTGCCTATACACGCCTGACGGCGTTTTGGCCAGCGTCGCCGTGATTTTTTTTGACACTATCGCAGGCAACCGACATAGGCGCCGGCCCGGCCCGCGCGCCGTTCGATCAACGCGGCAAGCCGCCTCAGTCCCGGCCCGGGCTTCGCCGGATTGCGCGCGATCGGGTTCGGCAAGGCGACTGCAAGCAGTGCTGCCTGCCGGCGCGACAGCTGTTTTGCTGAGACGCCGAAATGGTGCTGGGCGGCGGCCTCGATGCCGTAGATGCCCGGCCCCCATTCGGCGATGTTGAGGTAGATCTCCATGATCCGCCGTTTCGACAGCACCGCATCGAAATAGACGGCCAGCGGCAGTTCGACGACCTTACGGACCGAGCCCAGGGGCCGCGACCATAGATAAAGGTTCTTTACCGTCTGCATGGTGATGGTCGAGGCGCCACGCGTCATCTCGCCGGCGAGCGCATCGTCGACGACGCCGCGCAACTCGCCTAGATCGACGCCGCGATGGAAACAGAACTGCCCGTCCTCCGACATGATGACCGAATATGCCAGCACCGGCGCGACATCGTCGATAGAAACCCAGCGCCGATCGTAGCCCGAAAACGTCGCCAGGTCCTTCAGCATCAATGTCGACACCGGATGCACGAATGACGGCAGGTACAGGAAGGTCAGCACCACCGGCACCAGCGCCAGCACGGTGGCGACGGCGATGCCGCGCCGGACCCAGCGTTGAAGACCGATGCGGCTGCCGCGTCTCGGTCTCGCCATGTCCAACCCTTCGGTTTCGTGATCGACGATCGGTTCCGCCAAACTACCCAATCCGCGCTACTCCCTGCCCCGGCATAATGGCGCTTGGCTTCTTGCGCAACGTCTGAGTGTCGGCTACCGCTCCCGGCCATGACGAAAGACGACCAAATGGCGTTCGAGGCCGCACTTATTGCCCGGGCAGCTCCGCTCGAGGTGCTGCTGAGACAGCTGCTCGACGGACGCACGCTTTCAGGCGAGATCGCGCGGCCCGAACGCCTGATGACGGCAATGCGACATGGCGTGCTGAACGGCGGCAAACGACTGCGTCCCTTCCTGGTTATGGAAAGTGCTGCACTGTTTTCAGCCGACGGCGAGCCGGCGCTGCGCGTCGCGGCGGCGCTCGAATGCGTGCATTGCTATTCGCTGATCCATGACGATCTGCCGGCCATGGACGACGATGATTTGCGCCGTGGCCAGCCGACGGTGCACAGGGCTTTCGATGAGGCGACCGCCATTCTTGCCGGCGACGCCTTGCTGACGCTTGCCTTCGACATCCTTGCCGACGAGGCGACAATGCTGCCGGCCGAGCGCAGGGCAGCGCTGGTGCTGGCACTGGCCCGCGCCGCAGGGGCGGGCAGCATGGTCGGCGGCCAGATGCTCGATCTTGAGGCCGAACAAAGCCGGCCGGACGAGGCTGGCATCATCCGGCTTCAGGCGATGAAGACCGGTGCGCTGATCCGCTTTGCCTGCGAAGCGGGCGCCATCCTTGCCGGCGCGCCGTCGGGCGACCGCGAAAGGCTGGCCGAGTTCGGCTCTGCGATCGGGCTTGCCTTTCAGCTTGCCGACGATCTGCTCGACCTGACCGCCGACGCGCATCAGATGGGCAAGGCAACCGGCAAGGATGCCGCGGCCGGCAAGGCGACGCTGGTCGCGCTGCACGGACCGGACTGGGCGCGGGACCAACTCCAGGGCCTCGTCGACCAGGCTCATGCGCTGCTCGAGCCCTATGGCGAACACGCCGCGCTTCTGAAGCAAGCAGCGAAATTCGTGGCGGCCCGCAACAATTAGAGCTGCTCCCTGTGGCGCGCCGTGAGCCACGGAGAATTGGCGACTGTTAGGCCAAATGCCTTAGCGCAGCCGGCCGATCGGGATGATTTCCGGCGATGTCGGACCATATGGCTCGCCACGCCAGTCGAGTAAGTGATGACGCCGGCAGCGGGATCGCGCCGGAAATCATTCCACGCTCTTATCGTACCCAGCTCGGGATGCCTCAGCTCCCGTTCGGACCGTTCCGGCATCCACTCGAGCCATTCTTCGGCGGCAGGGTTCCGCGGCTCGGGTCGACAGCGGTCAGCCTTCGCCAGTTGTCTTTTCCACCACCGGCTGCGGAACCGGTTCCGGCTCGGCCGCCGCCTCGTCCGCCTGCGCTTCGGCCGGCTTGCGCCGGTTGCGGATGAAGGCGGCGATGCGGTCGCGGATTTCGCCGGCGCTGAGGAACACCGGAACGCGCGCCACCGGCGCGGTCGGCTCGAAGGACAGGCCAAGGCCGGTGATCCTGCCCTTGTCGTCGACGTCGCGGACGATCAGCTCGATCGGGCCGAGCAGCACGCGGTCGGCATATTCGGCGTGGCGGCCGAGTCGCGCCGTGACCAGATCGCCAATGGTGAGCTTGCGTTCCGCCTCGGTCAGGCCCGGCGCGTAGGCGGTCTCCAGTTCCTCGGCGGAGCGTGACGGATCGACGGCGAAGGCGCCGAAGAAATCCGCGTCCTCGGGATCGACCACGGCACGGCTGGCGAACAGCTTGTCGAGCAAGCGCGGATAGCGGTCCGGCACGAAGATGTAGACGTGGTCGCCGGCCGCCAGCCGGCCCATGTCCTGGAAGCGCATCGAGCGTCCGTCGCGCAGCACCAGCGACGGCCGCGCCCAGCGCGGAATGCGTTCGCCGCGCGCCACCGGGCGGCCGGGTGCCACGCGGTAGGCGAGAAGCTCGTGATGGGCGGAGCCCGGGAGTTCCAATTCGACCTTGTCGAGCGGTCCCAGGCGGGCCGGCACGATCAGGCCGAGGCGGCGCGCCAGCGGTCCGACGGTCCATCCCTGGATGACCAGCGAGACCAGCACGATGATGAAGGCGGTGTTGAAGATGAGGCGGCCGTTCTCCAGGCCGCCGAGCAGCGGCGTGATGGCAAGCAGGATCGACACGGCGCCACGCAGGCCCACCCAGGAGACAAAGGCGACTTCCGGGCGCGGCAGACGGAACGGCATCAGGCAGAGCCAGACGGCGATTGGCCGTGCCACAAATATCAGGAACAGGCCGAGCAGCACCGCCGGCACCAGGATCGCCGGAAATTGCGAAGGCGTCGCGAACAGGCCGAGGATCAGGAACATGATGATCTGCGCCAGCCACGACATGCCGTCCTGGAAGCGCTTGAGAATAGTGACGGCGCGGATATCGGAATTGCCGGCAATCAGGCCTGCGAGATAAACTGCCAGGAAGCCGGAGCCGCCGACGGCGCCGGCGGCAGCGAACACCATCAGCGACAGCGTCAGCACGAAGATCGGCAGCAGGCCGTGATCGAGATTGAGGCGATCGACAAGGCGCACGATGGCCATGCCGCCGAGAATGCCGATGACAGCGCCGAGCCCCATGTTGACAAGGAAACCGACGGCAAGATCGGTGACCAGCACCTTGGCCTCGGGGTGGGTGTTGGCGGCGATGACCTCGACCAGCGTGATGGTCAGGAAGATGGCGATCGGGTCATTGGTGCCGGATTCCACCTCGAGGGTGGAACGTACGCGCTCGCGCAAATTGATCTCGCCGGCGCGCAGCAGGAAGAACACCGCCGCGGCGTCGGTCGAGGCGACGGCGGCACCGAGCAGGAAGGATTCCAGCCATGTCAGGTCGAGCAAATAATAGGCGGCGGCGCCGAACAGGCCAGTGGTCAAAAGGACACCGAAGGTCGCCAGCGACAGCGCCGGCCCGGCCGCCTGTCGCAAGGCGTTGAGCGGCGTGCCGAAGCCGGAATCGAAGAGGATGACCGCCAGTGCCAATGAGCCGGCAAAATAAGCAAACCGGGCATTGTCGAAGTGGATGCCGAGACCGTCGGTTCCGGTGGCGAGGCCGATGCAGAGAAACAGCAGCAGGAGAGGGGCGCCGAAGCGGAAGGCGATCAGGCTCGAAAACGCGGCGGCAACGACAAGCGCTGCGCCAACCAGCGTCACGAGATAGATCCCATGCTCCATTCGTTGATCGCCCCCTCTAATCGGTATGCCTCCGGCATCACGGGAGAGTGGGGCGAAGACATGGCCGCTGCAAGGCGGCGACGTGGTTTTTTGCCCTATGCCGCTGATTTGCGGACGGTTGGCGCATCTCGCGCTCCTGGCACGGGAGCCTGCTTCCGACGATCGCGTTACAACGAAAAACGCCCGGACGGAGCCGGGCGTTTCAAAATCGAGAAGACGATTCTGCGATCAGGCGATGGTCTTGCCGAAGGCGACGGCGGTATCCCCCATGCGGTTGGAGAAGCCCCACTCATTGTCGTACCAGGACAGCACCGAAACGAAGTTGCCGTCCATGACCTTGGTCTGGTCGAGCGCCACGATCGAGGAATGCGGATCGTGGTTGAAGTCGATCGAAACATTGGGGTGACGGGTGACGGCGAGGATGCCCTTCAGTTTGCCGTTCGAAGCGGCGATTACCGCGTCGTTGATTTCCTGGACGGTGGTCGGCCGCTTGGCGATGAACTTGAAATCGACGAGCGAGACGTTCGGGGTCGGCACGCGGATGGAGATGCCGTCGAGCTTGCCCTTGAGCTCGGGCAGTACCAGGCCGATGGCCTTGGCGGCGCCAGTCGAGGTCGGGATCTGCGACAGCGCCGCGGCGCGGGCGCGGTAGAGGTCCTTGTGCATGGTGTCCAGCGTCGGCTGGTCGCCAGTGTAGGAATGGATCGTCGTCATTATGCCCTTCTCGATGCCGACGGCCTCATTCAGCACGGCCGCCAGCGGCGCCAGACAGTTGGTGGTGCAGGAGGCGTTCGAAATGACGATGTGGTCCTTGGTCAGCTTGTCGTGATTGATGCCATAGACGACGGTCAGATCGGCACCCTCCGCTGGGGCGGAGACGAGAACGCGTTTAGCGCCGGCCGTGAGATGGGCGGCGGCCTTGTCGCGGGCGGTGAAGATGCCGGTGCATTCGAGCGCGATGTCGATGCCGAGTTCCTTCCACGGCAGTTGCGTCGGATCCTTGATCGCGGTGACCTTGAATTTTTCCTTGCCGACGATGATCTGGTCGCCGTCCACCGTCACCTCATGCGGAAAGCGGCCATGCACGCTGTCGAAGCGCAGCAGATGCGCATTGGTTTCGACCGGGCCGAGATCGTTGACGGCGACGACGTCGATATCCTTGCGGCCAGATTCGTGGATGGCGCGCAGGATATTGCGGCCGATGCGGCCGAATCCGTTGATGGCAACTCTGACGGTCATTGTTCTCTCCCTGGGAGTTGGAGGCCGAAGATCAAGTCCGCAGCTTCATAACGGCGGACGGGCAAAGAATCCAGCCGCCGAGGCTCGGATTTAAATCGATTAGTGCTCCACCGGCCGGCAAAACCGCTATGCCAGCCTTTGCCGGTCGGGGCTCACTTTCATTTGCGGTGCAGGCGGGCTTCCGCCGCCTGCACCGTTGCTTCGGCGGTAATGCCGAAATGCGGATAGAGCTGTTCGATGGTGCCGGAGGCGCCGAAGCCGGTCATGCCGATGAAGATGCCGTCGGTGCCGATGAAGTGATCCCAGCCCTGGCGGATGCCGGCTTCGATGGCAATCTTGAGCGGCGCATTGCCGATCGTTCTGCTGCGATAGTCGGCGCTCTGCTTATCGAACAATTCGAAGCACGGCACCGAGACGACGCGGGTCGCATGGCCGTGCTTTTCCAACGCCTCGCGGGCGGCCAGCGCGATCTCGACCTCGGAGCCCGAAGCGAAGATCGTCACCGCGGCTTCACCGCTGGCGGCGGCAAGTTCATAGGCGCCGCGGCTGCTGAGGTTTTCCGCAACGAAGTCGTTGCGTACCGTCGGCAGGTTCTGCCGGGTCAGCGCCAATGTCGAAGGCGTCTTTTCCGACTCAATGGCCAACTGCCAGCATTCCGCGGTTTCGACCGCGTCGGCCGGGCGGAAGACATTGTGGTTCGGGATGGCGCGAAGTGCTGCCAGATGCTCGACCGGCTGATGGGTCGGGCCGTCTTCGCCAAGGCCGATCGAATCATGGGTCATGACGAAGATCGAGCGGATGCCCATCAACGAGGCAAGCCGCATCGCCGGACGGGCATAATCGGAAAAGCACATGAAAGTGCCGCCATAGGCGATAATGCCGCCATGCAGCGTCAGCCCGTTGAGCGCGGCCGCCATGCCGTGCTCACGAATGCCGTAGTGGACATAGCGCTGGCCATAATCGTCGGCAGTGATGTTCTTGGTCTGGCTGGTCTTGGTGTTGTTGGAGCCGGTCAAATCGGCCGAGCCTCCGATGGTTTCGGGCACGGCGCCATTGATGACCTCCAACGCCATTTCCGACGATTTGCGGGTGGCGACCTTTGGCTTGTCGGCGGCGAGCTTCTTCTTGTAATCGCCAATGACAGCGTCGAAGTTGGCCGGCAGCATGCCACTGGTGCGGCGTTCGAACTCGCCGCGCAATTTGGCATCGGCCTTGGCAAGGCGGCTTTCCCAGTCGGTGCGTGCCTTGACGCCGGTCTGGCCGGCGGTACGCCATGCGTCGAGGATATCGGCCGGAACCTCGAAGGGAGGATAATCCCAGCCGAAGAATTTTCTGGCGCCGGCGATTTCCTCGGCGCCGAGCGGCGAGCCGTGCGCCTTGTTGGTGCCGGCCTTGGTCGGCGCGCCGAAGCCGATGGTCGTCTTGCAGGCGATCATCGTCGGCTTGTCGGAGTGGCGGGCCGCTTCGATGGCGTAAGCGATCGCTTCCGGGTCCTGGCCGTCGATATGGCTGGCATTCCAGCCGGATGCCTGGAAGCGGGCGACCTGATCGGTGTTGTCGGCCAGCGATACCGGGCCGTCGATCGAGATGTTGTTGTTGTCCCAGAAGACGATCAGCTTGTTCAGCTTCAGATGCCCGGCAAGCGCGATAGCTTCCTGGGACACGCCTTCCATCAGGCAGCCGTCACCGGCCAGCACATAGGTGTAGTGGTCGACGAGGTCGTTGCCGAAAGCGGCATTCATGATGCGCTCGCCGAGCGCGAAGCCGACCGAATTGGCGAGACCCTGGCCGAGTGGGCCGGTCGTCGTCTCGATGCCGGCGGCATGGCCATATTCCGGGTGGCCCGCGGTCCTCGATCCCAATTGGCGGAACTGCTTGATCTGGTCGATGGTGATGTCTTCGTAGCCGGTCAGATAGAGTAGCGAGTAAAGCAGCATCGAGCCGTGGCCGGCCGACAGGATGAAGCGGTCGCGGTCCGGCCAATGCGGGTTCTTCGGATCGTATTTCAGAAAGCGCGTGAACAGCACAGTGGCGATGTCGGCGCAGCCCATGGGCAGCCCGGGGTGGCCGGAATTTGCCTTCTCGACGGCGTCCATGGCGAGAAAACGGATCGCATTGGCCATCCGGTCATGTTGTTCGCGCGAGGTCATGCTTCCTCCAAAATGGGGGTTTGGGGCCTTGGGAGAGCCCTTGAAAAGGGTGCGCGACACATAGCAGGCGCGGCCTTTTAGTCAACAAATCGGTGTGCTTTTGCCGGTCTTGTGATGGCCATGCGCCAGTACATTAGCGTTAGCAGGGGACAGTCGCGACAGCTTTATTGACGTGCGGTTCACACGGCGCGTAATGTTTCAGGGATAACGCGTTCTGAACGTGAATGATTCGGTGATGGGCAGGGCGCAGGACGAAAGCCATGACCGGGGAAACGACCCTCAAGGAAGTCATTGCCAGGCTGGGTAAGGCTATCGAAGGGCTGGAAAACGCCGTCGCGGCCAAGCTCGAGCATGAGCGAGACTATTCGGAAGCCGAGGCCGAAGTGCAGCGGATGAACGCCGACCGCTCGCGGCTGGCGCAGGAACTCGACAATTCCGAGGCCCGCGCCGAACGGCTGGAAGATGCCAACAAGGAAGTGTCGCGAAGGCTGGTGACAGCCATGGAAACCATCCGCGCGGTACTGGACAGGTAGGCAAATGGCACAAGTCACGGTTTCCATCGACGGCAAGCAGTATCGGATGGCCTGCGACGAGGGCCAGGAAGAGCATCTGATCGACCTCGCCGAGCGCTTCGACCGCTATGTCTCGCATCTGAAAGATTCTTTTGGCGAGATCGGCGACCAGCGGCTGACCGTGATGGCCGGCATCATGGTCATGGACGAGCTTTCGGAACTGCAAAAGCGGGTCAAGGGCATGGAAAGCGAAGTGCTGACGCTGCGCAAGACGCGCGACGACGCACTGACCAAGGCCGACAAGAACGATTCCGTGCTGACCGGGGCGCTCGGCGCGCTGGCCCAGCGCATGGAAGACCTGGCGACGACGCTGGCAGTGAACAAGGCCTGAGCCAGCGCAGCAAAAATTCCTGCTGCATTTGCCGAGAAGCAATGAAAATATTTCGCCGCCGGCCTTGATGCCGGCGCAACAGGCGTTTGAAGGATGACGCCGGAGTGATAGAAAGGCAAAAGCAGCGCCGGTCAACGCCGGCTGCGATCTGCACTCACAGGGTAGGGACACGCCATGAGCCTTCGTATCAACGATATCGCACCGGACTTCACCGCTGAGACCACGCAAGGACCAATCAGCTTCCATGAATGGATCGGCGACGGCTGGGCGGTATTGTTCAGCCATCCGAAGAACTTTACGCCGGTTTGCACGACCGAACTCGGCACAATGGCCGGGCTCGAAGGCGAGTTCAGGAAGCGCAACGTCAAGATCATCGGCATCTCGGTCGATCCCGTCGAAAGCCATGGAAAGTGGCAGAACGACATCAAGACCGCGACCGGCCATTCGGTGAACTACCCGCTGATCGGCGACAAGGATCTCAAGGTCGCCAAGCTTTACGAGATGCTGCCGGCGGGTGCCGGCGAGAGCTCGGAAGGCCGCACGCCCGCCGACAATGCCACGGTGCGTTCGGTCTACGTCATCGGACCCGACAAGAAGATCAAGCTGGTTCTCACCTACCCGATGACGACGGGCCGCAACTTCGACGAAATTCTGCGCGCCATCGATTCCATGCAGCTGACCGCCAAGCACCAGGTGGCGACGCCGGCGAACTGGAAGCAGGGCGAGGACGTCATCATCACCGCTGCCGTCTCGAATGAGGATGCCATCAAGCGCTTCGGCGCCTACGAGACAATCCTGCCATATCTCAGGAAAACCAAGCAGCCTTCCTGAGCAGGCAGAGGCGGCACGGAGAATTTTCGGTTTTCTTGGCCGTATGAGCATGGGATGCTTGACGGCGCCTGGTTGACGGACAACCATGCCTTTCATTTGCCGTGGCAGAGAAAGTCATTCCTGCCACGGTGAGGATCAAGGGGGCTGGGATTGGACGCATTATCGGCCAGGTCGCAGGTCACCGGCTTCTATGACAAGCTGAGCGGGTCCGTCCAGTATGTGGTCGCCGACATGGCGACGCGCCGATGCGCCATCGTCGATCCGGTGCTCGACTTCGACGAAAGGTCCGGTGCAACGTCGACGAAAAACGCCGACGCCCTGCTCGACTTCGTCAGGGAAAGCGGACTGGAGGTCGAGTGGATCCTCGACACACATCCGCATGCCGACCATTTCTCCGCCGCCCACTATCTGAGGGGGAGAACCGGAGCGCCGACGGCAATCGGCGAAAAGGTCGTCGACGTCCAGAAATTGTGGAAGGTGATCTACAACTGGCCGGAATTCCCCGCCGACGGTTCGCAATGGGACAGGCTGTTCGCCGACGGCGCTACATTTTCGGTCGGCGGCCTTCCGGCACGGGTGTTGTTTTCGCCGGGCCACACGCTGGCCTCGATCACTTACGTCATCGGCGACGCCGCCTTCATCCACGACACGCTGTTCATGCCGGACAGCGGTACAGCAAGGACGGATTTTCCCGGCGGCAGCGCCCAGCGGCTTTGGCGCTCGATCCAGGACATCCTCGCCCTGCCGGACGAGACACGTCTGTTCGTCGGTCACGACTACCAGCCGGGCGGCCGCGAAGCGCGGTGGGAAAGCACGGTCGCGGAGCAGAAAGCTGGCAACATCCATTTTGCCGCCTGCAAGATGGAAGCCGACTTCGTCGCGCTCCGCGAGGCCCGCGACAGAACATTGCCAATGCCGCGGCTGATCCTGCACGCGCTCCAGGTCAACATGGACGGCGGACGTTTGCCGGAACCGGAATCCAACGGGCGCCGGTATTTGAAGTTTCCGTTGGATTGCCTGTGATGAGATGGATCGCTGGCGCCACAACTCTATTGCAAACTCGGCGCCGCCGCTCATCGCCCTGCGATGGTCACCTAAGTATTGATCCTGATCGATTTTTGCGACGTTTGAATCCGATAGGTCCCGTACGGGAAGACGGTGGCGGCAGCCGGATGAGGAGCGGCGCAGACGCCAGCCAGTCCAGCGTCAGGGTTTTGTTCGGCGGGCTAGATGTTCATACGTGATTTGCCAAGGCTCGCTCTCGGAAGATCTTTCCTCGCCGATCCAATGGAAGCTGTTGTCAGTGATCTCCGTGAAACGCCATCGAGTTTTCAGACCGCGCGAGTCATTGCCGAGCTGGACAATATCCTTGCCCTCGGCCCGGCCGATCTGGCGCGAGTGATCTCGGTTGAGCGGGTCGTTCCATATGATGTGCCAGCCATCGATCCCAGGATCGAAGATGCGCAAAGTCGTGCCATACATCGTGGACGGCGCAGGGCGCTTGGGCCTGAACCAAACGTCCTGAATCGCGCGGCCTTCGAGCACCCAGCCAAAATGGCATTCTCCATTCCATTTCTGGATTGTGCCGTCGTCGAGGTAGTGGACCGAGTCCATTTCCCAACTTCCGATTAGCCATCCATACAGGTCCATGTCTTTCGCTCGGTCGGCTGGGGGACCTTCGGATCCGAGAGCGGTGAGAAACGGAGAAATCGTCATCGTCATACCGCCTTTCGTTTCCAAACAGACGAGCTCAACTGCCCAGCGCAGCCCGGCGGCCCATTGTCGCGCCCGCCCGCCGCAAGCGCCGCGTCGTGGAATTTTGCGACGGCAGCCCGTGTCGGCGCCGGAACATTGCCGCCACAACTTGCAGCGTTGCGGTTTCCAGGGCTTGGGGAAAATTGCTATAATGCCGCTGTGAATGAGATCGTTTGCGAACGCGATAGCGAGCGGACCCGCCGGCATCTTTGGTGAAGCGGTAGCGCGTCCCATGGAGCGGGCAAATAACCGACACTGCCGCCCAGTCTATCAAAGCCTTTGACCGTGGAACCGCAGCGATCACGTCGATCTCAACCAGCATGCCTTCGAGGGCCAACGCAGACACAGGTATGAGAGTATTCGCCGGCTTCCTGTCGCCCCAGAGCCGGCCAGCTGGTCACACCGATGATTGAGCGGTTTATGGCGACGGATCGGGCGTTCGTGAAGGCGCGGCGGAACCGGCAACCCCAGCTAGATATGGCACCAAGGGACAGTTCTCCCGGCAGTCGGAGGACCCATTAAAAACGGCGGCGCCAGTTACCTGACGCCGCCGTTATTTGTTTCTATCG
This sequence comes from Mesorhizobium sp. M0244, assembly GCF_040321795.1. Classification (NCBI taxonomy): domain Bacteria; kingdom Pseudomonadati; phylum Pseudomonadota; class Alphaproteobacteria; order Hyphomicrobiales; family Phyllobacteriaceae; genus Mesorhizobium; species Mesorhizobium sp. M0244. Next base: position 119,504 of record NZ_JAMYSE010000002.1, read on the forward strand.
GAAGGCCTTACGCCGCCGGCTGCGCCTCAATGGTGCGCAGCGCCTGCATCTGGCGCTTGGCCGCGGCCTTGACCGCGTCCTGCACCTTCTCGAAGGCGCGCACCTCGATCTGGCGCACGCGCTCGCGGCTGATATCGAATTCGGCCGACAGCTCTTCCAGCGTCAACGGCTCATCGGCGAGGCGGCGCGCCTCGAAGATGCGGCGTTCGCGGTCGTTGAGCACGGCAAGAGCGCCGGACAGCATGCCGCGCCGGTTTTCCAGCTCGTCCTGCTCGATCAGCATCTCTTCCTGGCTTTCGTGGTCGTCGACCAGCCAGTCCTGCCATTCGCCGGACTCGCCTTCACTGGCCCGGATGGGCGCATTGAGCGAGGCGTCGCCCGACAGGCGGCGGTTCATCGACACGACTTCCGCTTCCGAGACGTTCAGCCGGGTGGCGATCTCGGTGATCTGGTCGGGCTTCAAATCGCCTTCGTCGAGCGCCTGGATCTTGCCCTTCACCTTGCGCAGGTTGAAGAACAGCCGCTTCTGGTTGGCGGTGGTGCCCATCTTGACCAGGCTCCACGAGCGCAGGATGTATTCCTGGATCGAGGCCTTGATCCACCACATGGCATAGGTGGCCAGACGGAAGCCGCGCTCCGGTTCGAATTTCTTGACGGCCTGCATCAGGCCGACATTGCCTTCCGAGATCACCTCGCCGATCGGCAGGCCGTAGCCGCGATAGCCCATGGCGATCTTGGCGACGAGCCGAAGGTGGCTGGTGACGAGCTTGTGCGCAGCCGTGGTGTCCTCATGCTCGGCGTAGCGCTTGGCGAGCATGTACTCTTCCTGCGGCTGAAGCATCGGAAAGCGGCGGATTTCTTCCAGGTAGCGGCTGAGACCGCCTTCGCCGGAAACGATACTGGGTAATGACTGGGCCATGACAGCGCCCCCTCTCTACTGGAGTGATGCCCCCGAAACGCGGCGGGCATGTGGCACGAATGCCAAAGGCACATTCGCGCCAACCGACATATATAGGAACAAAACCAGAAAGACAGGCATTTGTTCAACACGAAACAGTGTGTCACGCTGAAGTGAACAACGCCGGTCAGGTTTTCAGGTGGTTGGTTCAGAGCTTGCGGAAGCCGTCGACGAGTTCCTCCATGTCCCACGGTATCGGTGCTTCGAACCTCATCGTTAGATGGGTATCGGGATGGCGAAATGCAAGGAGGCGGGCGTGCAAAGCTTGTCGCGGAAACGCCTTTACCTTGCTCCTTAGCGGCTCGGGCAACCGATTGGCCTTGGTGCGGAAAGCCTGGCCGTATTCGGGGTCGCCGATCACCGGATGGCCGACATGGGCCATGTGGACGCGTATCTGGTGGGTGCGACCGGTCTCCAGCCGGCATTCGACCAGGCTCGCCGTGGCGAATTCCTGCTGCTGCTCGCCAAAGCGCTCGACGACGGTGAAATGCGTTATGGCATGGCGCGCATCGTCGCGGCCTTGCGGCACTACGGCACGGCGTACCCGGTCGGCGGCGCGGCCGAGCGGCGCGTCGACCGTCCCGGTCGGCCTTGCCGGTATGCCCCAGACCAACGCCAGATAGGCGCGCTCGAGATTGCCGGTCAGGCCGTGGTCGGCAAAGGCCTCCGACAACGCCTTGTGGGCGCGGTCGGTCTTGGCGACGACCATGACGCCGCTGGTCTCCTTGTCGAGGCGGTGGACGATGCCCGGCCGTCTCACGCCGCCGATGCCGGACAGGCTGTCGCCGCAATGATGGATCAGCGCGTTGACCAGCGTACCGGTCCAGTTGCCGGCCCCGGGATGTACGACCAGCCCGGCCGGCTTGTTGATGACGATCAGCGCGTTGTCCTCGTAGAGGACGTCCAGCGCAATATCTTCGCCTTGCGGCGCCGCCGGTTCAGGCTCCGGCATGTCGACCGACACGCTGTCACCTTGTGCCATCTTGCGCTTCGTCTCTTCGACCTGCCTGCCGCCGATCCTGACCGCGCCCTGCTTTATCAGCATCTGCACCCGGCTGCGCGACATGTCGGGGCCGAGCTTGGCCGCCAGCCATTGGTCGAGCCGCTGGCCGGCGGCATCGGCGCCCGCCTCCAGCACGATCGGTCCGGCCCCTATTAATTGTCTGACCTCTTCGCTATGAGCGCTCATCGAAAACAGTTCCGGAATCTGCTGCCATGGCCCGGCCGCTTGCCGACGAAGACGAGGAAAAGCCGCTCGACCCCGAGGTCGAAAAGGTGCGGAGGAAGCTCGTCCGCTTCGTCGCCATCAATCTCGGCCTGCTGTTCCTCGCCCTTATGGTGGTGATCGCGGCGCTTGTCTACAAAGCGCCCAACGCGCCGCCTGTCGCCCCGCCGCTGACGAGCGACGTCCAGGTCCCGGCCGGCGAGCCGGTCAGCGGCGACATCGTGCTGCCGGTCGGCGCCAAGGTGATCAGTCAGTCGCTTTCCGGCAATCGCCTCTCGATCGATGCCGAGCTTGCCGACGGCAGCCGTGCCATTTTCGTTTATGATATTACCGAACGCCGCATCGTCGGCCGTTTTTCGATCAGGAACAGATGACCGGTTTTGCCGAAAACCGCAGCATTGCCACGGTCGCGCTCGTCGTCGCAAACTATGACGAGGCGATCTCGTGGTATGTCGACCGGCTGGGTTTTGTCATCGCCGAAGATGTCGACCTCGGCGGCGGCAAACGCTGGGTCACGATCACGCCGGGCAACGGGCAGGGTGCGCGGTTGCTTCTGGCAGAAGCATCCGGCGATGCGCAAGGGGGCGTCGTCGGCAACCAGACCGGCGGCCGGGTCTTTTTGTTCCTCGAAACCGACAATTTTGCCCGCGACCATGCGCTGATGCTCGAAAAGGACGTCGAATTCCGCGAGGCGCCACGCCATGAAGCCTATGGCACTGTAGCGGTCTTCGCCGATCTCTATGGAAATCTCTGGGACCTGATCGAGCCAAAACGCTAGGCTTGCAGCAGATATTTCGCCGGTGCGATCGGCAGCCCGAAGGCTAGTTGCTTTTTCCCGGCCGTCAGCCTATATCGCCGGTTCTTGAACGCGCCCATCGTCTAGCGGTCAGGACACCGCCCTCTCACGGCGGGAACAGGGGTTCGATTCCCCTTGGGCGTACCAAGATCTCACAATATTCATATGCGCCGGCATCGGCTTGGCCATGCCGGGCGACGCTTCTGGCGCAGCGCCCGCAATTGAATTAGCATCACGTCATGAACTATGAGCCGGGAGGCTCAAACCGGCGCACAGAACGCCGGGCAGGGAACGGCTCGAGAGGCCGGATAGGCGATCACCCGTATCCGCAATGCGGATTGCCGATCGTGTGGAGCGCTGCCGCAACTTGATCGGCACGGATCGATGTCGCCCGTGTCATATGACGAGATCGCAGGGAGGAGAGGGCCAATGCAGAAACTGCAGTCGCAGGGCGTTCATCACATCACGCTGGTCGGCGCCGGGCGCCAGACCTCGATCGATTTCTGGGAGGGCGTGCTTGGCATGCCTTTCACCTTCGAGCAGCCCAACCTCGACAAGGCCAGCGAAAGCCATCTCTATTTCGATCCGGGCGACGGCCGGCTGATCACGGTCTTCACCGACGAGAGCCGGACGCCGGTCAAGCGGCGCACGCCGACCGATACGGGCTGCGTCCATCACATTGCTTTCGCGGTGTCGCGCGTCACCTTTCTGCAGGCGGTCGCCCGGCTCGACGAGCGTGAAATCAAGCACAGCGGCGTCAAGGATCGCGGCTTTATGGACTCGATCTACTTCGAGGATCCGCTCGGCCTGCTGATCGAACTCGCCTCCTACCGTTTCGAGCCGCCGGCGGGCTTCACCCATGCCGACGTTCTGATGCAGGCGCACAAGGTCCGCGTCGCGCGCGGCGATTACAACATCGCCGAAGTGCACCTTGCCGATGCGATCCAGGCGCTCGTCGAGCGCTCCCGCGCGACCTTGTCGGAGGATCGCGCACCGAAAAATCCGTACTGACGGCACGCCAAACAAAGGGAGGATATAATGGCAAAGACAGCAACGAAGAGCGCGAAGAAGCCCGTGGCCAAGACAGCCACGCCCCGAGCGAAACCTGCGGCCAAAGCCGCCGCCAAGTCAGCGGCGAAAGTGGCAAAGCCGGCGGCCAAGGTCTCCGCCAAGAAGCTGGCGCCGAAGGCCAAGGCGAAACCGGCGAAAAAGCCCGCGCTCACGCTCAGCATGCTGAAGCCGAGCGTCAACAATATGAGCGTTCGGGTGTTTGCACGCGCCGCCGGGCTCGACCATTCCGAGACCGACGTATGGGGCCAAACGCGCTCGCCCGAATATATGGGGCGGAACCCGGCCCATCTGACGCCGATGATCGAGGACAAGGGTCTGCCGAGAGGTGTCCTGTGGGAAAGCTGCGCCATCATGCAGTACCTCGCCAACAAGCACGGGCTGGAGAACTTATATCCTAAGGCGCCCGCCAAGCGGGCAATGATCGACAGCGCCATGTTCTACCTGATCGGCACGCTCTACCCCTATGTGGCGCGCGCCACCTATCCTGCACTGAATTTTCCGCAATATGCCGGCGAGGTTGGCCACAGCGATGCCCACCCCGACAGGAAATCGGAAGCCCAGAAAGCCGCGGCGGCCGCAATTGCCGAGCCGCTGGAGGTCTTCCACAGCTTCTTCAGGAACGGCAAGCCGTTCATCGGCGGCAAGAACCCGTCGATCGCCGACATCCGCCTGGCGGCGACGCTCGAATTCCTGGCCGTCATCGACTACGCGCTGCCCCAATGGGCAAAAGACTATATGGCGGCGATCGAGAAGAAGCTCGGCAAGGCCTATGCGGAGCCGGCCGGCGACGTGCGCGGCTATATCGCCTATGTGAGGTCGCAGGCCAACGCCTGAGGCACATGCCAATAGCGGTCGTCCGCACGTCTGCAGGAGCCGGTAATGAACTTTTTTTAATCTCCCCTGTTTGCACGATGTGGGGAGCTTAAGGTTTCGTTAACCTAAACCCCTTCTACTGAATCCACCTCCAGCCCGCGACCACGGATGTACTGGCGCGGATGGGAAGCAAAGGTCGGCTGCGCGCCGGCCTTTTGCTTGTTCCAGCCCCTGCCGAAGTTGCGCCTGACGGCGCTTCACGACGCCTGCATGGCTGATGAACCGCGTCGCCATCTTGTCATCGCCGATGTTGGCCCTACCATCGAAGTTAGTCCCGTCCTCGAGGGCGGTTCAAGGACAGAGGCCCTGCCATGAAAAGCATTGCTGGAATGATTGTGATTGCAGGCGCCATGCTGGTGGACGCAACCAGTCAATCGAACGCAGCGACGCTCAACACCATGCCCGAGGTCGGGGCTGCCATCCAGGCGTGCTGGACACCGCCGGCGAATGCCGGGAATTCCACCGTCACCCTGAGCTTCAGCTTCAGGCGCAATGGTACATTGATCGGCCGGCCCAAGCCGACCGCCATCCGCGTTGCCGGCGACGAGAAGGCGCGGCAAGCTTTTGTCGACGCGGCGACCGCAGCCGTGGAACATTGCCTGCCGTTGAGCTTTTCACCAGCGCTGGCTCAAGGCATCCCGGGCAAGGTGTTCACTCTGCAATTCAACTCGCCCAAACAAAAACAGCCTGCACCGCGAGTGCAGACTTCGCCTTGAAGAGCGGGCCAGATGCGTTCGAGGGATCTCAGAGCCGCGATAGATTCGGGATGGAGCTCTAGAATAGCTGTTTGTTTGAGCATGATCTTTTCCGAAAACCGGATTCCACTTTTCGCTGACGCGGACCTTCGGTTCGGGATCATGCTCTAGTGGCGGCTTCGTCTGGCCTCGACATGTCGTGCTAGTTCCGGCATTTCGAAGACATAGTCGCTCCAGGCCGATTCCGGAATCTGGCCGGCGAGATAGCACTCCAGCAAAAGCCTTTGCTCGTGGTCAAGTGGCCTCGGTGCGCGCTCACGGTCCAGCCCAAGTGAATGGAACAGATTTTTGGTCAGCTCCGAGACAGTGAAGTGGATCGACATTTGCGGTCTCCTCCTTTGACCGCTCAACGTCGAACTTGGGACTAAGGTTTCAGCAGGGGGCGGCCGGTAACGCCGGATTGATCGTGGTGCGGAATCCGCCGGGCGCTTCAAACTTCGCCGTGGCGGCAGTCGCGGCGTTGTTGCCGGTTCGTCTCAATCTTGAAATAAAAATGTAATATTGAATTTACGCGAGTAGATATAATACACTAGAACCAAAGTCTCTGGCGGCGATGTGGCCCTCTTCAATTAGATAAAACTGATTTAGCTAGTTCTTATTCATAGTCGACAAAGAAATCCTGTTCTCGGCGCAACAAGCACAATGGTCGCTCCAATGACACGCCTCTGGCCTCTCACGATTCTGATGCTGGTGGCGGCAATAGCCGTTGCGCTCGGCACGTCCTCCTCCTACGCGGATAGCTGCGGCGCCATCAAGAGCCAATTGCTTTCGGCGGGGCGCAGCGGCGGGACCAGCCCCGAGCTTGCCCAACTGCGCCGTCAACTCGCCGCGATTCAAAGGCTGGAGAGACAGCGTCGATGCACGGCGAAAACGGCCGGGTTCTTCTTCAATCCCTGCGCCGACCTGGTCAGCAGCAAGGCGGAGGTGCAACGGCAGATCGCCAGACTGTCGAATTCGGGAAGGGACACGTCCGGCCTGAAGGCCAGGTTCGTCGCGCTGGGCTGCGCCGCACCCGCTGCCAAGAAGCAGCAGCAAGCGCCGCAAGACCAACGGCAGGCACAGCCGCGCACAGCACCCAAACCCCAGTCCGCAGGCGCAACAATGGGTGGCAATCGGATGCTGTTTTGCGTTCGCTTGTCGGACGGATATTTCTTCCCCGCGCCAAAATCGCAGTTCGCCAAGAACGACGATCTGAAGGAAACGGTCGATCAGTGCCGCTACATCTGCGACGATGCCGGCATCGAACTCTATACGCTGAGCGATGCCACCCGCGAAACTGAAGAGATGATCGCGCTCGAGACCCAAAGGCCCTATGTGGAGCTTGCGACAGCCTTCAGCTACCGCGACGACGCGAACTTCAAGGCCTGCGACGTCAAGCGCTATTACCAGCGCGTCGCCGAACTCAGGGCACGAACCGTGACACCGGCCAACATGACCAACGCCCTCATTCCGTTGCCGACGGCAAAGCCGGATTTTGGCATCGTCGCGGAAATTCCTGAATCCGGGATCGAAACTGCCGGTGCCGCTCTCGCAGAGGCAAAAACGCCGGTTGCCGAGGTGCAAGGGGCTGCCCAGCATCAGTCGGTCGAAAGAGCGATTAGCGCGCGGCCGGTGAGAGTGGTCGGGCCGGCCTTTTTCCCGGCGGACTGACCAAGGCGGGCGATGTTCCGAGACGGCGAACGGGTGGCCGGATAGCCGCTTCAAGGCGTAAAGCCCCACGCATCGACGGACGGCCGGTTGGTTATTCGCAGACCATACGGGCCCGTTTGCCGGGTTCGCTGACATTCCTGCAGGTGAGCGGCTTTGCCGGCTCCGACGACAGCATGGGCGGGTTGTTGGCGACCCCCCTCCGTGGCGCTGCAACGGAAGCTGCGCTCCTGCGCACCGCCGGCCTTTTCGGCGATTGCGGCGCCACGGGAAAGACGTCGGTCTCCAACTGCGACTGATCGGCTTGCGCCTGCGAAGAAGGCCGGTCCCAGAAACGGCGAACGTCGAGCGGCTTGGGAATGATCACGGTACCATCATAGCTGCGCGCGCAGCCGCTTCCCAAAAGCAGCACCAGGCACAGGAAGACAGGCGGAATCCGTCGAGACATCAGCAACACCCCTGCAAGCTTATAACGCCGCTTCGGCCTAACCGACAACCGGCGGAATAGTGCAGAGGGAGTAGGTACGGTGAAGTAGAAATCGTCGCACTTCCAGTCGAAGGCTCTGCTCGAAAGATCGAGCACCGGGTCGGGCGCGGATGGCGAGATCCAGCGCGAGGCGAGTTAAACCTTGCGATTCGTCAACGCTTCCAGCGTAAGGCCATGGTGCGATCGCACCATACCAATGCCGCGCTCAGTCGCGACAATAGGATATTCGAAGTTCCGCTCCTCCAGTTACGGGCGGGAGCAGCGACCGCCGGCAAGAAACAGGGTCAGATTTACCCCAACGGACCTGTTTCGGCGATGGCGCGGCCATGACACCTTCTGGCTGCATGCAACGCGCTCTCGCCCGGTTTTTCTTTTCGAGGCCGATTGCTGCGATCTCCGAGGGGATAATGTTGGCCGGAATTCACGCAAGCTGCTGATTCCAGCGGCAAACCGCGGCCATTCCGACAAAGCCCGCGGCCGCTCCTTCTTACCCCGGCTGGACAACGTTACCGGAGCGACATGAAACTGTCATGCGACTGTAATAATCGGGGGCTATTGGCCTCAGCGGGCGCCGGAGGAATGGCGCCGAGAGACCATATTCCGAACAGGAGCAGGCCACATGAGACATTTCATCCGCTCGGCGGCCGTTGCGATTGCAATGGCTGCGGCGACGACCACCCTCACCCTGTCCGCCGCGCTCGCCGCGGACATCTCCGGCGCCGGCGCCACCTTCCCCTACCCGATCTATGCGAAGTGGGCCGACACCTACAAGAAAGACACCGGCATTGGCCTTAACTACCAGTCGATCGGTTCCGGCGGCGGCATCAAGCAGATCAAAGCCAAGACGGTTACCTTCGGCGCTTCGGATGCGCCGCTCAGCGGCGACGAGCTTGAATCGTCCGGACTGGCCCAGTTTCCGATGGTGATGGGCGGCATCGTTCCCGTCGTCAATCTGGAAGGCGTCAAGCCGGGCGAGCTGGTTTTCGACGGAGCGACGCTGGCCGACATCTTCCTCGGCAAGATCACGCAGTGGGACGACGAGGCGATCAAGAAGCTCAATCCCGACGTCAAGCTGCCTTCGCAGGCGATCGCGGTCGTTCACCGTTCCGACGGTTCGGGCACCACGTTCAACTTCACATACTATCTTGGCGACGTCAGTGCGGACTGGAAGGACAAGGTCGGCGTCGACAAGGCAGTGGAATGGCCCGTCGGTATCGGCGCCAAGGGCAATGAGGGCGTTGCCAACAACGTCTCCCAGACCGGCGGCGCGATCGGTTATGTCGAATACGCCTACGCCAAGCAGAACAAGCTCACCTACACCGATCTGATCAACAAGGACGGCAAGAAGGTTGAGCCGACCGCAGTGGCGTTCTCGGCGGCCGCAGCCAACGCCGACTGGAGCTCGAAGCCAGGCTATGGCGTGATCCTCGCCAACCAGTCGGGCGCCGAGTCCTGGCCGATGACGGCGGCGACGTGGATCCTCCTGTACAAAAAGCCGGACGATGCCGCGACCACCGGCGAAGCGCTCAAATTCTTCGCCTGGGCATATGACAAGGGCGATGAGATGGCCGGCGAGCTGGACTACGTTCCGATGCCTGACAAGGTGGTCGAGAGCGTCAAGGCCATGTGGGCCAAGGAAGTCGTCGGCAGCGACGGCAAGCCGCTCTACTCGGCTATGTAATCTCCTCCAGGGAGGGCGTCGACGGCGCCCTCCCTGTTGCCTTCAATCGCGAGGACCCAATGACCATCGCTTCCGATGCCATGCCATCATCTGCAGCAGCCCGGGCCAGGGAAGCTACGGTGCGGCGCTTCGCGCTCACAGATGCCATATTCCGCGGACTCACCCGCGCTTCTGCAATTCTTGTGCTGGTCATCCTCGGCGGTGTCGCGATGTCGCTGTTTGCCGGCTCGTGGCAGGCGCTGTCGGCCTTCGGCTTCTCTTTCCTGACGACCGAAAGCTGGAATCCGGTCACGGAAAAATTTGGCGCGCTGGCGCCGATCTACGGCACCATCGTCACGGCGGCCATCGCCATCCTGATCGCGGTGCCGATCGGCATCGGCATTGCGGTCTTTCTCACCGAACTCTGCCCGCGTCCGCTGAGGCGCCCCATCGGCATAGCGGTCGAGCTCTTGGCCGGCATTCCCTCGATCATCTATGGCATCTGGGGCCTGTTCGTGTTCGCGCCGTTCCTGCAGACGACGATACAGCCCTTCGTCATCAACCTCTTCCATGGTGTGCCGGGACTATCCAGCCTTTTCGCCGGCCCTCCCTACGGCATCGGCCTTCTGACCTCCGCGCTGATCCTTGCCATCATGGTGCTGCCCTTCATCACCTCGATCACCAAGGACGTCTTCGATACGGTGCCGGCGGTGTTGAAGGAATCGGCCTATGGCATCGGCTGCACGACATGGGAAGTGACCCGGCGCGTGGTCATTCCCTATACCCGCATCGGCATCATGGGCGGCGTCATGCTTGGCCTCGGCCGCGCGCTCGGCGAAACCATGGCGGTGACCTTCGTTATCGGCAACGCCCACCGCATCAGCGCCTCCCTGTTCGCTCCGGGCACGACCATCTCGGCGACCATCGCCAACGAATTCACCGAGGCCGACGGCGACCTCTACACCTCTTCGCTGGTTTCGCTCGGCCTGATCCTGTTTGTCATCACCTTCCTGATCCTTGCCGCCGCCCGCTATATGCTGATGCGGATCGACGCCCGTACGGGAGCCTGACCGATGTCGACATCCTCATCGCTCCACAGCCGCCGCAAAGCCAGGAATTCGGTGATGATGACGCTTTGCGTCGTCGCCGCCGGCATCGGGCTTGCCTGGCTGGCGCTCATTCTCGGCGCGTTGGTCTATAAGGGCACAGCCGGGCTTTCGCTCGCGGTCTTCACCGAGATGACGCCACCACCGGGCGAAGCTGGCGGCCTGCTCAACGCCATCGCCGGCAGCCTGGTCATGACGGTCATCGCCGTTATCGTTGGCACGCCAATCGGCGTTCTGGCCGGCACCTACATGGCCGAGTATGGACGCTTTTCGCGCATCACCACCGTCGTCCGCTTCATCAACGACATCCTGTTGTCGGCGCCGTCGATCATCATCGGCTTGTTCGTCTATGAATTGATGGTGCGGCCAATGGGGCATTTCTCGGCGATTGCCGGCGCCGTTGCGCTTGCCATCCTGGTCATTCCGGTGGTCGTGCGCACTACTGAAGACATGCTCAACCTGGTGCCGAACGCGTTGCGTGAAGCCGGCGCCGCGATCGGCGCGCCGCGCTGGGTGGTGATCCGTTCGGTCGCCTACCGCGCCGCATTGTCCGGCATCGTCACCGGCATATTGCTGTCGATAGCACGCATTTCCGGCGAGACGGCGCCGCTGCTCTTCACCGCGCTCAACAACCAGTTCTGGAGCAGCAATATCAACGCGCCGATGGCCAGCCTGCCGGTGACCATCTTCCAGTTCGCTCTCAGCCCTTACGAGGAATGGCAGCAGCTGGCGTGGACCGGCGCACTCATAATCACCCTGACGGTTCTGGGCTTGAGCATCCTCGCCCGCAGCCTTACCGGACGCAGAGAGGACAGATGACACAGATGTTGTCCCCGGACATGACGATGACCGAAACGGTCGCCGAGAAGACGAAGATCGAGGTCAAGAACCTCAACTTCTACTACGGCCAGAGCAAGGCGCTGAAGGACATCAGCCTGTCGCTGCCCGAGCGCAGTGTCACGGCCTTCATCGGGCCTTCGGGCTGCGGGAAGTCGACGCTGCTGCGCGTCTTCAACCGCATCTACGAGCTCTACCCGAAACAGACAGCCGAGGGCCAGGTCCTGCTCGACGGCAAGAACATTCTCGACCGGTCGCAGGATCTCAACCTGCTCAGGACCAAGATCGGCATGGTGTTCCAGAAGCCGACGCCGTTCCCCATGTCGATCTACGAGAACATCGCCTTCGGCGTCAGGCTCTACGAGAATCTCGGCAAGTCCGAGATGGACGGCCGCGTCGAACAGGCGTTGAAGCGTGCCGCGCTTTGGGGCGAGGTCAGGGACAAGCTCAACGCCAGCGGCTTGAGCCTCTCCGGCGGCCAGCAGCAGCGGCTCTGCATTGCCCGCACCGTGGCAGTGAAGCCGGAAGTCATTCTGCTCGACGAACCGGCCTCGGCCCTCGACCCGCTGTCGACCGCCAAGATCGAGGAACTGATCGACGAATTGCAAGCCGACTACACGATCGTCATCGTCACTCACAACATGCAGCAGGCGGCGCGCGTGTCGCGCCAGACTGCCTTCATGTATCTGGGTGAGCTGGTCGAGTTCGACCGGACCGAGAAGATCTTCACGTCGCCCCGCGAGAAGCGCACGCAGGACTACATCACCGGCCGCTTCGGCTGAGCGGTGCCGATCACGCAGACGAGGACAATATCATGGCCGAACATACAGTCGCGTCTTTCGACGAGGATCTCGAGCAGATCAGCAAGCTGATCCGCGACATGGCCGATCTCGCCGGTTCGATGGTCGGCGGGGCGACCAAGGCCCTGTTGAATTCCGACAATGCGCTGGCGCAGCGCGTTGTTTCGGACGACGCCATCATGGATGCGCGTCAACGCGAACTGGACGACCGCGCCATCACCCTGATCGCCAAGCGCCAGCCGATGGCCCACGATCTGCGCCATGTCGTCGGGGCGATCCGCATGGCCGGCGACCTCGAACGCATCGGCGACCTTGCCAAGAATATCGCCAAGCGTGTGAGTGCGGTCGGCCTCAGCGTCACGCCGCGCGACCTATCGCATTCCATCGATGCGATGGCGCAGCTGGTGCTCATCCAGGTGCAGGGCGTCATCGAGGAGTATGCTGCCGGCGATGCGGCCGCGCTGGCCAAGCTACGCGCCGCCGACGAGCGCATCGACGTCAAATACACGTCCGTGTTCCGCGAGCTGTTGACGTACATGATGGAAGACCCGCGCAACATCACCGCTTGCACGCATCTGCTGTTCTGCGCCAAGAATCTGGAGCGGATCGGCGACCATGTCACCAACATCGCCGAAAATGCGTATTATGTGCTGACCGGCGAGCAATTGCCTGTCAATCGTCCGAAGCAGGACGAAACGACAATGTCCGCACCGGTGACATGATGGGGGTGCCCAGCCGATGATCGCACCACGCATAATGGTGGTGGAGGACGAGGAGCCGTTGGGTGTGCTGCTCCGCTACAATCTCGAATCCGAAGGCTACCAGGTCGAGGTGGTGACACGCGGCGACGAAGCCGAGATCCGTTTGCAGGAGAATGTGCCCGATCTTCTGGTGCTCGACTGGATGATACCAGCGGTTTCCGGCATCGAGCTCTGCCGACGGTTGCGGGTGCGCCCCGAAACCGAGCGGCTGCCGATCATCATGCTGACCGCGCGCGGCGAGGAGAGCGACCGGGTGCGCGGTCTTTCGACCGGCGCCGACGACTATCTGGTCAAACCGTTTTCGACACCGGAATTCATGGCCAGGGTCAAGGCGCTGCTGCGCCGCGCCAAGCCGGAAGTGCTGTCCAGCGTGCTGAAGGTCGGCGACATCGTGCTCGATCGCGAATCGCACAGGGTCTATCGCAAGAAGAGCGAAATCCGGCTCGGGCCGACCGAATTCCGGCTGCTCGAATTCATGATGCGGCATCCCGGCCGCGTCTTCTCGCGCAGCCAGTTGCTCGATAATGTCTGGGGCGAGACGATCTACATCGACGAACGCACCGTCGACGTGCATGTCGGGCGGCTGCGCAAAGCCGTCAATAACGGCCGCATGCCGGATGTCATCCGCACCATCCGCGGTGCCGGCTATGCGATCAGGGAAGATTGACCTGCCTGGTCAGGCTACGTTCTTTCTGATGCCGGGCCTCATTTGCGCGCCCGGCGCGAAAATCTCCTGGTCGACGAAGCTTAACGCCCGCATCGCGCAGCCTTCGCGGATCAGCGGCAATTCGTTCGGCTCGGTGTCGAAGGAGATCGAGCTCGAATGCTGGCCACCGGCGGTCTGGGCGATGGCCTTGCGCAAGGCCGGCTCGATCAGATCGAAGGCGGCGGCACTGACGCCGACCATCGCGACCGGTGCTGGATCGATCAGCGCGAACAACGAGCCGAGACCGAAACCCAGCGCTTCGCCGGCCCTGCGGTAGGCCTCGCGTTCCGGCCCATCCTTCTCGCGGGCCCGGGCCGCCAACGCGCGCATGTCGGCGTCGCTGACGTCGGCGACCGGTTTGCTGTCTTCGCTCATCCCCGTAGCGTTGCGCCAGATGGCGTAATTGCCTGCATAGGCCTCGATGCAGCCGCGCCGCCCGCAACGGCAGAGCGCGCCGCCTGGACGATGGATCATGTGGCCAAACTCGCCGCCCGAGGAATGCGTGCCGGTGAACAGCTCGCCCTTCAGCACCAGCCCCATGCCGATGCCGTGCGAAAGCAGGATGGCGATGAAGTCGTCGCGATAGCGATCCGGATCGCGCCAGCGCAAAGCCACCGCCATCATATTGCAATCGTTCTCCACCGTGGCCGGGATGCCGAATTCGTCTTCCAGCATGTCGGCAAAGGCGATGTCCGTCTGCGGCGTGATCGGCGACCACAGCATGGCGCGTGCAGGGGAGTCGGTAATTCCCTGAATCGCCAGGGCGATGCGGGCGACACTGCGGACGTCAAGGTCTGGATCTTCCAGCCGGCGCCGGACGATGGCCATGCATTCGCGGATCAGCTCGTCGCGCGGCATGGTCAGCGTGTCCAGCCGGCGCTGTTCCTCGACGACCACCTGTCCCGCATAGTCGATGATGGCGGCCGACAGGAAATTCAGCGACAACACCACGGTCAGCACCGCCGCCGCTTCCGGGTTGAGGGCGAGGCCGACCTGCGGACGACCGCGTTTCAACGAAACGGGCTCGTTTGCCTTGCTCTCGGCGAGGATGCCTTCCCGTATCAGGTCGGAGGAGATCGCCGATATGGTCGAATGGCTGAGGCCGGTGGTTGCAGCGATCTCCGTACGCGACGGCTGGCTGGCCCGGCGCACCGCCGAGATCACCATCGCCCGGTTGCGCCGGCGCAAATCGTCATGGCGGATTCCGACCGACATCGTTTTGCTTTCCTCCCGGTTGCCGCGGCCGCTCATGAACCGGAAGCCGTCGGTAATGTCCGACAAATAGTGTCAGATACAGGCAAATAGTGTCAGATGCCGGCGGCGCTGTCATCGTTTATTCCGACACTCGAAAAAACTCGGAGAGTCATCAAAATCCATCAGAATCGATGTTGACAGCAGCCGGAGATCGGGTCAGTATTTTTTCGAGGCTCGAAAAAATTAACGCCTCTAGCTGGTCTTTGGGCCAATTGGTCACGCCGTACGCGGCGCAGGGAGGATATGATGAAGAAATTCACGACCGCCATTCTGGCGGGTGTCGCCATGACGCTGACGCTCGCGTCGGTGGCGCAGGCTAAGGACAAGGTCATCGGCGTTTCGTGGTCGAATTTCCAGGAGGAGCGCTGGAAGACCGACGAAGCCGCAATGAAGGCCGCCATCGAGGCCGCCGGCGACAAGTATATTTCCGCCGATGCACAGTCCAACCCGGGCAAGCAGCTCACCGACGTCGAGAGCCTGATCTCGCAGGGTGCCAACGCACTGATCATCCTGGCGCAGGACGCCTCGGCGATCGGGCCGGCTGTGCAGAAGGCGCTGGACGAAGGTATTCCGGTCGTCGGCTACGACCGGCTGATCGAGAACAAAGACGTCTTTTACCTGACCTTCGACAACAAGGAGGTCGGCCGCATGCAGGCCCGCGAAGTGTTCAAGGTGAAGCCGGAAGGCAACTACGTCTTCATCAAGGGCTCGGGCGCCGATCCGAATGCCGATTTCCTGTTTGCCGGTTCGATGGAAGTGCTGAAGGACGCCATCGACAGCGGCAAGATCAAGAATGTCGGCGAGGCCTATACCGACGGCTGGCTGCCGGCCAACGCCCAGAAGAACATGGAACAGTTCCTGACCGCGAACGACAACAAGGTCGATGCCGTAGTCGCCGCCAATGACGGCACCGCCGGCGGCGTCGTCGCCGCGCTGACGGCGCAAGGGCTGGCCGGATCCGTTCCGGTCTCGGGCCAGGACGGCGACCACGCCGCGCTGAACCGCATCGCGCTCGGCACACAGACCGTGTCGGTGTGGAAGGACGCGCGCGAGCTCGGCAAGAACGCCGCCGAGATCGCCTCGCAACTGGCCGACGGCAAGCAGATGACCGACGTTGCGGGCGTTAAGGATTTCACCACGCCCGGCGGCAACACCGTCAAGTCGCTGTTCCTGACCCCGGTCGCCATCACCAAGGACAACCTCAACGTCGTCATCGACGCCGGCTGGATCAAGAAAGAAGAAGTCTGCGCCGGCGTGGCGGCGGGCACTGTTCCGGTCTGCAACTGATCCGACGTTTCCGAGAAGTCCGAACGCCGCGGCTGCTCGCCGCGGCGTTTTTTCAAGAAGAATTGTTTTTCCGCTTCCGGCGGATAACTTCTAGGCTGCTTCCGGCATCCGCGGCAGACGGCAACCCGGCGGGAGAAACATCATGACCGACACGACTTCCAACACGCCGGTCGACAGCTCGACCGCAGACCGGGCGCGTGAATCCGAGCTCGGCGTCGTTGCCCGATTTCTCAAGGCAACCGAACTCGACACGCGCATGCTCGGCATGGTCGGCGCGCTGCTGGTCATCTGGGTCGGGATCCACATATTGTCAGGCGGGCTCTTCCTGACGCCGCGCAATCTCTGGAACCTTTCCGTGCAGACCTCCTCGGTGGCGATCATGGCGACAGGCATGGTGCTGGTCATCGTGATGCGCAACATCGATCTTTCCGTCGGTTCGGTGGAAGGCGTGATCGGCATGGTGATGGGCGTGGCGCAGGCCGAATTCCTCGTCCGCGTCATGGGGTTTCAGCTTGGCAGCCCCTGGCTGTGGGTCATTGCACTGGCCGCCGGCCTGGTGCTCGGCCTGGCTATCGGAGCGTTTCAGGGTTTCATCATCGCCTATCTCGAGGTTCCTGCCTTCATCGTGACGCTCGGCGGATTGCTGATCTGGCGCGGCATGGCATGGCTGATTACCAGCGGGCGCACCGTTGCGCCGCTGGACAGGACCTTCCAGCTGATGGGCGGCGGACCACGCGGCTCGATCGGCGCCACCTGGAGCTGGATCGTCGGTGTCGTCGCCTGCGCGGCCGTTGCCTTCGTGCTCTTCAACGGCCGCTCGCAGCGCAAGCGGTTCAAGTTCCCGCTGCGCCCTGTCTGGGCGGAAACCTTGCTCGGCGTGATAGCCTGCGCCGCCATCCTTGGCGCCGTCTGGATCGCCAATTCCTATCCTTGGCCGGTCGGCATCGTACGCCAATATGCCCAGCAGAACGGCATCACCATTCCCGAGGGCGGGTTGTTCATCGCCCACGGCATCGCCATACCGGTGCTGATGGCCGTGGCCGCGGGCATTGTCATGACCTTCATCACCAGGCGCACCCGTTTCGGCCGCTATGTCTTCGCCATCGGCGGCAATCCGGAGGCTGCCAATCTCGCCGGCATCAACACACGCTGGGTGACCATGAAGGTGTTCATGATCATGGGCGTGCTGGCCGCGATCAGTGCGGCGATCGCATCGGCCCGCCTCAACGCGTCGACCAATGCGCTGGGGACCCTGGACGAGCTCCTGGTCATCGCGGCGGCCGTGATCGGCGGCACGTCGCTCGCCGGCGGCTCCGGCACGGTGCTCGGCGCCATGCTCGGCGCGCTTCTGATGCAGTCGCTGCAATCCGGCATGGTGCTGCTCGGCATCGATTCGCCGCTGCAGAGCATCGTTGTCGGCGCCGTGCTGGTGGTCGCGGTGTGGCTCGATACCGTCTATCGCAAACGGGTCTGAGCATGATCCCGAACCGAAGATCCGCGTCAGCGAAAAGTGGAAACCGGTTTTTGCTGCCGCTGACCTTCGGTTCGGACAAGATCATGCTCAAGCAAGATCTATAGGGAGGAGGAACGAGCATGGCAGACAAGACCGCTCCCACGGGCACGCCGCTGATCGAGATGCGCAACATTTCCATCGCCTTCGGCGGCATTCGCGCCGTCGACGATGCCTCGGTCGATCTTTTCCCGGGCGAGGTGATGGCTTTGCTCGGCCATAACGGTGCCGGCAAATCGACGTTGATAAAAATCTTGTCTGGCGCCTACAAGCGCGATGCGGGCCAGATTTTCGTCAACGGCGAGGAGGCTTCGATCTCCAACCCGCGCGACGCCAAAAAGTACGGCATCGAGACGATCTACCAGACGCTGGCGCTGGCCGACAATGTCGACGCGGCCGCCAACCTGTTTCTCGGCCGCGAGCTGATGACCGGCTGGGGTACGCTCGACGACGTCGCCATGGAGGCCGAGGCGCGCAAGGTGATGGGCAGGCTCAATCCGCGTTTCCAACGCTTCAAGGAGCCGGTAATAAGGCTTTCGGGCGGCCAGCGGCAGTCGGTTGCGATCGCCCGCGCCATCCTGTTCAACGCCCGCATCCTGATCATGGACGAGCCGACGGCGGCACTGGGGCCGCAAGAAACTGCGCAGGTCGGCGAACTGGTCAAGCAGCTCAAGGCCGACGGCATCGGCATCTTCCTGATCAGCCACGACATTCACGACGTGTTCGAGCTTGCCGACCGCGTCTGCGTCATGAAGAACGGTCGGGTTGTCGGCACGGCGCGCACAACCGACGTCACCCAGGACGAGGTGCTCGGCATGATCATTCTCGGCAAATGCCCGCCCGGCGCCATACCGGGCCCGGGGGCCCTGAAGATCGCCGCTTGAACAAGAATTAGCCGGCTAATCAAATGCGGCGTAATGTGCCAGTCGTCACCATGCTTTGGCCTCGCCATTGTGTTGACGCCGGGACTTGCCCATAAAGAACCTTCCATGGCCCGTATCAGCAATTGAAAAAGCTCTTTCCGACCGTCGCTTTCATCGCCGTCGCGCTGATCAGCCTGACGATGGCGGGTTTTGCCTATTTTGCCACCCAGGAAGCGGCCCGCATAAAATTCGAGGCGACGGCAGACGACGCGCTCAACCGGATCGAAAGCCGCATCGACCTGGACCTGTCGCTGCTGCGCTCGACCCAGGCGCTGTTCGATGCGCGCAATGGCGGTATCTCGCAAGGCGAGTTCAAGGCTTTCTTCAACGCACTCGACATCGACAATAATTTCGCCGGCCTGCGCGGCATCGGCTTCCTCCGCCTGGCGAAAACTGAAAACGACGCGGCGGTCGAGCGCGACATCCTGCACGACCACGGCGCAAGCCATGCGATCTATCCCGACACGAACTTGCCCTGGCGTACGCCCATCGTGCTGTTCGAGCCGCTGGATCCGTCCAACAAATCCAGCATCGGCTACGACATGTTCACCCAGCCGGTGCGGCGCGAGGCGATCGAAAAAGCGTTGGCCGACGACCAGCAGCATGCCAGCGGGCTTGCGCAGCTCGGCAAGGAAACGGGTGCCGCGCAGACCTTCACCGGGTTCTTCGTCTTCGTCCGGCTTAATGTCGAAACCGCGCCGGACGCCGTCAACGCGTCGAGATCCTCAACTGCCGGTTTCCTCTATGCGGCCTTCCGCTCCCGGGACCTGTTCCAGGCCGCGCTCAGCCGGGCGCCACTGTTGCCGGTCAATACCGAGGTCTACGACGGCGTGGTGAACAGCGACAATCTGCTGTTCCAGTCGGAAACGCCGCCTGTTTCGGCCCTCGGCGACAGGCTGCTGGTCACCCGCAAAATCACTGTTGCCGGCCGGCCGTGGACTGTCCTGTTCAGGCCGACAAGTGCTTTTTCGCAACCTTCCTCGCGCGCCATTCCGGTGATGCTGGGATTGTTCGGCCTGCTGCTTGCCGGCGCCATCGCGCTGGTGGCCCGCTATCAGGAGCGGGCCTATGAGGCGGTCTCGCTGCTTCACGAAACGACCGAGAAGAGCCTACTGGAAAAAGACCTGATGCTGCAGGAGATGAAGCATCGCATCAAGAACTCGATCACGCGGGTGCTGGCAATCGCGCGCCAGACAGCATCGCACGCCGCCGACGTCCAGGAATTCTCGACGTCTTTCTCGGCCCGGCTGCAGGCAATGGCGGCTTCCCAGGACATGCTGACGCGCTCACGCTGGCAGAAAGCCGATCTTGGCGACCTGCTGCGCATCGAGCTCGGCCAAGTGTTCGGCAATGAGCTTCCCGAAGAGCTGTTGTCGGGACCGGAGGTTCTTCTCGACGAGAAGACGACGCAGGCGCTCGGCCTCGTCTTTCACGAACTGGCGACGAACGCGTTAAAATATGGCGAAGCCGGCAATTCGGCCAACACCCTCAAGGGCGGCTGGGCGCTCAAGGTCGACTGGTCGCTCGAAGGCCGCGGACGCGTCCGCACACTGGTCCTCAACTGGCGTGAGGCCGGGCAGAAAAAGCTCAAGACACCGGCAAAGAGCGGTTTTGGAACCAGACTGATCGATCTCAACGTCACGCGCGAATTACGCGGTACGATCAGGCGCGACTTTCGTGAGGACGGTCTGAACGTGGAGATCAGGATTCCGCTGCCGGCCTGAAACTTCATTCCATGAGCCGCATCACGAGAGCGCTTTGCGCGCGCAAACGCGGAGACATATCTGCCTCCGCGTTTGACGTTGGCCTGTTTTTCGAAACTAGTTGCAGCGGGCTGTGTAGATCCGGCCGTGACGATCTCTGTATTGGCAATAGCCATTCTGCAGACGGCGAACGAGCAGGCCGCCAATCGCACCAGCGCCAGCACCGATCAAAGCGCCCTTGCCGCCGCCGACGGCGCCACCGATGAGCGCGCCGCCCACAGTGCCGATACCCACGTTCTCCTCCGTGGTGGTGCAGCCGCTGACCGCAACCACGGCAACCATGGCAATAATCATCTTCCGCATGAAGTCACTCCTCACTTTGTCCTCACTTTAGTAAGCTCCAGCCGCCATTTAGCATGAAAGCACGGCCTTTGCCCGCACGATTTCATTGTTGATTAAGATAGTCTTTTTCGGGGCGCGCGGCGTTCGATGCTACCATGAAGTTGGAAATCTCCAAGGAGGCATCGAGCGTGCCGTCCGGACGCACGCTCCAGACGATCCGGTCATAATCGTCCTCGAGCGCCGGATCGACGGCAAGGCATTTGGCGACGATATGCTGGGCTTGATCGCGGAGGTTGGTCACCGCAAGCGGGCGCGCGGCCATGCACTCCGCCTCGGTTTCGAAAACGCTTACCGGCGTAGGCAATTCACGACACGCGGTCATGCCGTTCGAACAGCCGACAACCAACAGCAAAGCGGCAATGTGCTCCATGGCAAGGGACCTCTCGCCACGGAAACGGTCCAAATCCCTCAAAGTTCCTGGACAGTGCGATCAAGCCGACGTGAGCAGGCAGAAGCTGCCGGCAATCTTGGCGAGCTCGATCAAATCAACTGGGACGCGGCCGCCAGGACGAGCGCGGCTATGAGCGCGTAAACGGCAAAGCGGAGCGGCGAAGCGCGAGGCACGGGCGCTGCGAACGCGTCGGGGTCCTGAAACCCGCCCATCGAAATGCGAGCGGCCTGTTCCATTCTGTTCAAGTCTGCAGCCGTCAAGGCCTATTCCTTTCATATTGCGCCAAACTGCGATCGAGATCCGGCGGATCGGCACGTTCAGACAGGATCGGACTTTATGGTGAACAGTCGGTTAAGGTGGGGCGATGCGCAGCAAGCCTTCTTCCGGGCGGCCGCCGTTCGTTCAATCCGTCTCGAAATTGCCGTGAGGAACGACAAGGCGGTATTCGAGGCGGTTGCCGGTGATTTCGAGTGTCGCCGTTCCATTCAACGATGTGGGCACGACGCGTTCAAGCGCGACGCTGCCAAAACGCTTCTCGCTGCGCTGATTGTCGTTGGCTCCGATCACTTCGGCCCATGTCAGTGACAGAGCAGGCTCGCCAGCGGAAGCGGCCGTCAGATCAGCCGTGACCTCGACGAAGCCATCGGTGCGCGACAGTGCGCCATAGCTGACCGAATTGACGGCGAGCTCATGCATGGCCAAGCCGATGTGCAAGGCAGCATTGGGATTGAGATACGGATTTGCGCCGCGGAAACGCAGGCTGTGCATGGGGTCCGCGCCGTACCTGCCGACCTGACCGGAAACCAGCTCACGCAGCGCTGCTCCCCGCCAGTTGGATGACGTAACCAGATCCTGCGAGGAGGCCAGCGACTGCAATCGGCCCCGGAAACGCGTCAGGAAATCGTCAATGCTGCCCGAATAGCGGCCCGTCTGGGTGGCGATGCTCTGGATGATGGCCAAGAGGTTCTTGGAGCGGTGGCTGACCTCGCGCAGCAGCGCCTTCAGCGTCTGCTCCCGGCGTTTCTGCTCGGTCGTTTCGACCATGGTGGTCACGACGCCCTGCACTGCGCCGGTCTCGTTGCGGTCGGCGTCTATCCACACCTGAAACCAGCGGGCGCCATCATCGGCCGGCACGCTGAGTTCGAGGTGTTGGGGATTGCCGGAGACGATGACGTCGTGCTTGGCGGCGCCGATACGCGCTGCCTGCGCAGGCGGCAAGATGCCGTTATTATCGGAGGCATCGGAGGTCCATGGTGCGCGCATGTTGCGCGCCCACACCGTCTTCATCTCGCGATCCTGGTATAGAACGGAAATCCCGGCATTGTGCAGGGCGTGGAGAAGGGCTCGGCCAAGCTGCATTCCGCTTTCGGCGGGATGCAAAGCGATGATCTCATCACTCTGGCCGCGGTCTTTCATCTTTCCGACTCTGGAACGCATCGGTCATCTTGCTCAACCCATGTCGGGCTGAACGGCTCGCGGAGAAATGGGTTCCAAAAGGAGGCGCTTCGTATAAAGCCTTAAAAAGCGGTCCGCCGAGCGGCGTCCCGTTGGAGGACACTGCCCGGCGGTGGCTGGAAACCGTTTGAGGGGTGCGGCTTCCAGTGTTCGCTTAAATGGCCGCTTGGCATTCACGCTCGTCTGATCAGGCCGGCAATAAGCGATATGATCAGGAAAGCGAGAAAGACGAAGAACAATATCTGCGCTATGCCGGCCGAGGTGCCAGCGATGCCGCCGAAACCAAGCGCACCGGCGATGATCGCCACGACGAGAAATACGAGCGCCCAGTAAAGCATGATCCATCTCCTTCCAATGCTGCGGTGAAAACGTGATTCGCCTCCGTTTGTTCCACCATTTCCCGAAAAAGACGATGCTGAAAATCTTTACGGCCCGAATTGTTGCGGTGTGCGAAAAGCTTCTTGTCAGGTTCTCAGGTTCGGCACCAGTTGGTTGCCAGTGAATTACGCCCCCTCTGATCCAAGAGGAGTGGCTATCCCACACCCTGGCGGCCGCAGCGCGACCGCTAGCTGTTTTATGCCGCGGCCTTCGCGTGCCGGTCAAAGAACAGGGCCTGACTGATAAGAGCCTTGACCATGTCCGGATTGAACGGCTTGGTGACGAGGAAAGCCGGTTCCGGCCGCTCGCCGGTGAGCAGGCGCTCGGGAAAGGCGGTGATGAAGATCACCGGCACCGAGGTGGACGACAGGATCTCATTCACGGCCGCAATGCCCGAACTGCCGTCGGCAAGCTGAATATCGGCAAGCACCATCTTTGGCCGCGCCTTGCCGAACATCGCCACCGCCTCGGCGTGGGTGCGCGCCGTTCCGACGACGCGGTGGCCGAGGCTTTCGACCATTTCCTCGATATCCATGGCAATCAGCGGCTCATCCTCGATGATCAGCACGTCGGTCGCCACCTGACGGGAGATCTCGTTGCTCGCCTGAGCGAGAAGTTCGGAGAATTGCTGTTCGTCGACGTCGAGAATCTCCGCCGCCTCGTCTTCGCTGAAGCCTTCGACGGCGACCAGCAGGAAGGCTTGGCGGGGACGCGGCGCGATTGCATTCAGATTGGCCGCGGCGCGCTGCTCCCATGCCGACTGGGCATGCTCTTGCGGAACGCGAATGGCCACCGAGGTGAAGAGCTTGGCAAAGACCTTGTAAAGCGCGATGCGGTCGTTCGATGCGTCCGGAAAGATGTCGACATCGGCAATGATGGCCTCGAGCATTGCGGCGACCAGCGCGTCGCCGCTCTCTTGCGATCCGGATACGGCGCGCGAGAAGCGGCGCAGGAACGGCAGGTGCGGAGCGATGGTTGCTGATAGGCTCATATTGGACGTCTCCCTCATATGACGTGATTGCATGTTACAGCTAAATGCGGTTTGCAAGCCTAATAGATAAAACGCTGGCTCCTTGAAAAAGGTTCCAATCGTGCGGAACTAATATGTGGGGCTGGCGTTTAAGGGCGGGTTGGGCAACCAGACGAGGCTGCCGCTTGCCTTGCGTTATGTGTTGAAGGGCGGCTTAAGGCTGGGACGAAGGGCGAAATGAAGAACATGACGAAAGCTACCACGGCTGGCGTTGGCAACGGGCGCCGGGCTGCTTCCCGCGACCCGCTTGGGCCGAACTCGGAAATCGGCCGCAAACTCAAACAATACTACGACGAGCTGGTCTCCGACAATGTGCCGGATCGCTTCGCCCAACTGCTCAGCCAGTTGGAAAAGGCCGAACCTGTACAGAAGAAGGACTGAGGCATGGCGGCCGTCTCCCAGGGCTTCAAGACCGATTTGCTCGGCTCGATCCCGAGCCTGCGGGCTTTCGCCGTGTCGCTGACGCAAAACGCCGACAAGGCCGACGATCTGGTGCAGGAAACATTGGTCAAGGCCTGGGACAAGCATGAAAGCTTCCAGCCCGGCACTAATCTTAAGGCATGGCTGTTCACGATCTTGCGCAACGAATTCTATTCGCAGATGCGCAAGCGCGGCCGCGAGGTGCAGGACAGCGATGGCGTCATGACGGCCAGGCTTGCCGTTCATCCGGCCCAGCACGGCCAGCTTGATCTCGAGGACTTTCGCGGCGCGCTCGAGTTGCTGCCCGAAGACCAGCGCGAAGCCATTATCCTCATCGGTGCATCGGGCTTTTCCTACGAGGAGGCGGCCGAGATCTGCGGCTGCGCCGTCGGAACGATCAAGAGCCGCGTCAGCCGCGCCCGCACGCGGCTGCAGGAAATCCTGAAAATCTCCGGTGAAGACGAGTATGGCCCGGACGCAATTTCGGCTCAGGTGACGGGGTCGACGGCTGCGTGAAGCGTGGAGGTGTTCGAACCGCTCCCGCGCCTCAGGGGAGAGGCCTTCGCTCGCAGGCCACTGCCACTGCCTCGACGAGATCGTCTCCCGAATAGGGCTTGGTGACCAGTCTGACTCCGGGAAAGGATTTCTTGATCTCGTCGATATCCGAATAGCCCGACGCGAAGACGAACGGGATGCCCGCTTCACGCAACCGCGAAGCAAATTGGAGCGTCGAAACGCCGCTCAGCATGAGGTCGACGATGGCCGCATCGAACTGAGTGGCAACGTCTTGCTGTTCGATATCAGCCAGATCCCGGGCGACGACCACATCGAGCGCGCCGTAGTCGCGGCAAAGCTGCTCGATATCCATGGCAATCAGGAACTCATCTTCCAGGATAAGAATCCGCAAACCGTCAAGCGATGGGCGCACGCAGCAATATCTCCTTTAAATGCGTCTCTATCTTGAAACGGGGGATCTTGAAACCGGGGAAGTCATGATCGCTAATTGGCATGCTGTCATTTAAAAAGACGTGCTGGCGCGGATACGTTGGCCTCGGCCCTTGCAAGGCATTTGCAACGAGCGCTGCCGGAGATAAGGTTCAAAGAGGTTCGCGCCGGAACCTTGGGGTCTGTCGAGCGTTTCGACCGAGCAAAACAAGGAGAGCGAAGCCATGGCGACTGCCGCAGGAAAGGCCGCGAACGAAGCCCGTACGAATTCGGATCTTGAGGCTGACATTGCACAACTGAAGGCCGATATCGAACAACTCACCAAGCAGTTGGCCAAGACCGGTGAACACGGCTACGGAACGGCGCGGCGCGCCGCCACCGAAGGGGTCGAGCAACTGCGCGCCCAGGGCGAAGCAGCCTTCGACAGCCTGCGCAGCAACGCTAAGGACATCGAAGCGCAGATGATAGCCCATATGCGCGAAAAGCCGGTGACTTCGCTGGCGATCGCCGCAGGCGTCGGATTCCTCTTCGCGCTCCTCGCGCGCCGCTAGTTCTGCACGCATGCGAATGCTTGCATCGCTGATCTCGGGCCTCGCCTCGGGCGAAACCATTGCGGCGGTGCAACGCGCGCGCGTCGCTGCGATGGTCTATACGGTTGCAGCGCTCGCGGCGCTGTGCGGCCTCGGCTTCCTGGTCGGGGCGGCCTATATCTGGACGGCGGGCCGCTATGGGCCGATGGCAGCCTCGCTGAGCTTCGGGATCGCCTTTTTGGCAATCGCCGGTCTCATCCTGCTCGTCTACCGGATGTCGGCCGGCTCGCGCGCCAGGCGCCGGGCGAAGCGACGCAACGCCGACATGAAGGCGGTCGGCATCGCCGCAGCACTCGCCGTACTGCCGGCGCTGCTCAAGGGCAAAGGTGGCTCGGGGAAGGCCGGACTGGGCGCCATTCTCGTCCCGGCGATAGCACTCGCAGCCTACGCCATCTACCGCGAGAACATGAAGCCCGGCTCCGACGATCCGGATACCGGCAAAGGGGAATAGTTCGGAGGGGGATAGTTCTGGGCGAACGATTCTGGCGCCCGGTCGTAAAATCTTCGCGTCACAAATCTTCGAGCGGCATCGATATTTCGGCGACTACGCCGTCCGGCCGGAATTCATGGGTCACCTCGCTGGAAATGACCTTGGCCAGGCTGCGGCGGATCAGGATCGAGCCGAAGCCATGGCGTTCGGGCGGCGCAACCCGCGGGCCGCCGCTTTCACGCCAGGCCAGCACCAGACGCCGTGCACCCTTCTTGCCTTGTACCTTCCAATCGAGATCGACCTTTCCGAAAGCAGCCGACAGCGACCCGTATTGCAGCGCGTTACTGGCCAGTTCGTGCAGGATCAGGCCGAGCCCTACTGCCTGGTCGGGGGAGAGCAGGACGTCGGCGCCGGAGATAGCTACACGCGATTGTCCGACGGTTTGGAACGGCTTTACCTCGATCTCCACCAGCTCGTGGATGCCGATGCCGCGCCATTCGCGGTCCGATAGCAGGCTGTGCGCGACGCCCAGCGCCTGCAGCCGGGCGCCGAATGCCTCGAGAAATTCGCTTGGCTGACGGGCATGGCGAACGGTCTGCGTCGCCAGCGCCTGAACGGTTGCCAAGGTGTTCTTGACCCGGTGATTGAGCTCGCGCAACAACAGCCGTTGACGTTCGTCGCCAAGCTTGCGTTCGGTGATGTCGTAATTGACGCCGAAGATCAGCGTCGGCTTGCCCTCGCCGTCGCGCTCTATGACGCGGCCGCGCGTTGCGATCCATCGTGGCGGATCGAGGCCTTTGACACGGTATTCGCCAAAATAATCATCGCTGCCGGTCAGCGCGTCGCGAAAGCGTGTTTCGGTCTGGTGAACGTCGCGCGGGTCGATGGCGGTCAAGATGTCGCGCGCCCTCAGCCTGTTCGACTTGGGCAGATTGAACAATTCGGGCAGCAGCACATCGCAGTCGATCATGTCGCTACGGATATCCCATGCCCAACTGGCGAGCGAAGCCGCGTCGAGCGCGATAGCGCGCCGCTTTTCCTCTCGAACCAGTGCGGCCTCGGCAATCGCCGCGCTCCGGGTGGCATCCTTCAGCGTGAACAGGCTGGCGGCGAGGCCAGCCAGCGCCGACAGCTGGTCGAGCTGGACAGAAGAGGGACGTGCGTGCGGCTTCCGGTCGAGCACGCAGAGCGTGCCGATCAGTGCGCCGTCGACCATGATCGGCACGCCTGCGTAAAAGCGGATGTGATGCTCGCCGGTGACTAGCGGATTGGCTTTGAACCGCGGATCCGCCGCGGCGTCGGCCACCACCAACGGCTCGTCGCCGGCTGCGATGGCATGAGCGCAGAACGATGTCTCGGTTGCGGTTTCGGTCGCGTCGAGGCCGATACAGGATTTGAACCACTGCCGCTCGGCATCGACCAGCGCGATCAGTGCGACAGGCGTTTGCATCGCCGAAGCGGCAAGACCGCTGATGCGATCGAAATCGGGGTCGGCAGCCGTATCCAGCGCGTTGAGGCCGTGCAGCACGGCAAGACGGTCCGCGGCGCCCACCACACTGCGAATATCGACCGGCAGGCCTGGCGTTTTCTGGCTATTGTCGTCCACTACACCCCCGACGGCCCGCCCCGCTGATTAGGCAGGCCAACCGGCCCGTTTGCTATCTTGCCGAGCCGGAACTTTCGCAGCGGGGAGCCGTTACCAGCCAATGCCTCGCTAGCTACGCCTGCCGGCGCCAAATATGGAGCCAGACCATGCCAAAAACCATTCCTGAAAACAAAGCCCGTCAAGGGCGGCGGGGTCGTCATGTCCTTCGTATTCTCATCGCAGCGCTGTTGCTGGTTTTCATCGCCTGGGGCGTCGCCGAAATCTACGGCTGGATGATCGAGACGCCGAAGACCGAGCAGGGCAACACGCCCAGCGGCTAAGCTCTCCCCATCGGTCGTGCCAGCTCGCATCACGCAACCCCACATCACGCAACCTTTGCCTCAGCGGCGCGCGCCGGGACGAGAACATTCAACGCGCGCGGATGGATTTCGACGGTCGTTTCGCGATCGAGCTTTACCAGTTCGCCGTCCATCACGGCCTGAATTTTCCTGTTCGTGGAATGGATTTTCAAAACGGCCCGGTTTGCCTGATGAATTTCGACATGCTCGTTGCCGCGCCATTTGCCACGGGCGACGTCAAAGAGGAACCTGATCAACTCGCCGCGCCGCCGTGCCACGGTGACATAGATGCCCAGCACGCCGCCTGCCGGATTATCGGCATAGGGTAGATGGCCCTCGCCGAACAGATTGTTGGTGATGCCGATGCCGGTGATCCGCGTTCTGATCTCGGCCTCACCGATCGTCAGCGTTACGCTCATCGCCGGTGGGTTGTTGATCGTGGCCCAAGCAGCCCGCACCGAGGCACGCATCTTCCCCAGCCGCGAGCCGAATTCCATCTTCTGGCGCAGTTGCACCATCCTGGCGTGCATGCCGATCGAGAATTGATGCACGAAAGGCCGGCCGTTGGCTGTTGCAATGTCAATCGCCATCACCTCGCCGTCGGCAAACGATTTCAGTGCCGCATCGAGGGTCTGCGGAATGCCGAGGCCGCGCGCAAAAAGGTTCATTGTGCCAGCCGGCAGGATTGCCAGCGCCTTCTCCCCATTCATCAAACGAGCTGCCGCGGCCGAGATGGTGCCGTCACCGCCTCCCGCCAGCACGACGTCGATGCCGCGCCTGGAAGCTACGCCGTCCAGCGTGGCGACGATATCCTTGCCGGCGACGATTTCGATATCGATCGAGTGACCGGCAGTCTCAAGCGTTCCGCGCATCCGGCCGGCGAAGGCCTCAAGATCGATGCTGCGCAGGGTGCCGCCGTCCTTGTTCAGCACCGCTGCAAAGCGCATGCCCGCTCCATTTTTCCAGCACCTATTCGGCCGGGACGGGGCCCCAGCCGGGAGTGGAACGGGGCGGCCGAGAAAATGTTCCTTTCGACCAGCGCGGCGAATCCGAGAACCGCCGACATCGCACCGGGTGCGCCACGGCTTTTTTCGGAACAACAGTGTGGTCACAACGTTGTGAACATGCAGAAGACGCTGCGCCCGCAGCGACGCCAAGCGGGAATAGCGTGCACGAAATCACCGACGAGGAGACACTAAGATGATCCGCACCCTTTTAACCACGACAGCAGTCGCAACATTGATTGCGACGGGTGCATTTGCGCAATCGGCGACGACCCCGGCGCCGGCGCAAGCGCCCGCCGTCCAAGACTCTGCTTCGGCAATACGTGCCGAGGGCAGCCTTGCCACCAACATCATCGGCGAATCGGTCTATAACGGCACCGGCGACAATGCAGAGAATATCGGCAAGGTCACCGATGTCGTCTTCGACGAGCGCGGCCAGGCAAAATCCGTCGTCATCGGCGTCGGCGGTTTTCTTGGCATAGGGACCAAGAACGTCGCCTTCGACTACAGCAAGCTGCAATGGGCCGAAAGAAATGGCGACCGTTGGCTGATAGCGCAAACGACGAAGGATGAGCTGACGGCTCATCCGGATTTCGACCGCAAGCCCTATGATCCGGCTCCGGCAGCAGCTTCGACCGATAATGCGGTGCCGGCCGCGCCTTCGACTACGACCAGCGCGCAAAACACAGCGCCTGCGCCCGCAGCACCAGCCGAGCCGGTGAAGCGAGCCGAGGGCAATCTTGCCACCAATATCATCGGCGAGAGCGTCTATAACGGCACCAGCGACGACGCCCAGAATATCGGCGACGTGAACGACATCGTGCTCAACAAGGAAGGCAAGGCGCAATCGCTGGTCATCGGCGTGGGCGGCTTCCTCGGTCTAGGCGAAAAGAACGTCGCCTATGATTTCGACAAGGCCCAGTGGGCCGAGAGGAACGGCGATCGCTGGCTGGTTGCCCAAACAACCAGGGAAGAGCTGACGGCGCAGCCGGATTTCAACCGCAAGCCCTATGATCCGGCCCCGGCGACCACAGCGTCGAACGATGCCGCGGCTAATGCGCCGGCCATCGTCACGCCTACCGTGACGGCCAACAACACTACCACGACCGATAACACTGCGACGACCAACAACACTGACCAGGCCAGTAAGACGGCTCAAAATGCCCCAGCGCCCGCAACGACGGCAGACCAGACCAAGACCGGGTCGATCGACAAGTCGACGCTGACTGAAATGCCGATCGGCGAAATCCGGGCCGAGGATCTGGTCGGAACCACCGTCTACGGCGCCAACGACGCCAATGTCGGCGAGATCGGCGACGTCGTGCTGAGCGGCGACAAGAAGGTCGATGCAGTCATCATCGACGTCGGCGGCTTCCTCGGCATCGGCGAGAAGGAGGTGGCGGTCGGCATGGACAACCTCAAATTCATGACCGACAAGAACGGCAAGCGCTATCTCTACACGAACTTCACCAAGGAGCAGCTCGAGGCGCAGGCCGCCTATGACAAGGGCACCTATGCGCAAAACCGCGACAAACAGCGCATGCTTATGCGCTAAGCTGCATATTGGTCGAACAGATAAGCCCGCGCCGGCAACGGCGCGGGTTTCCTCATGTCGAGGGAAAGGCAGGCCGGCGACATCGCCGGCAATGCCACCCTGCGTTAATTCGGCGAGCGCCAGCGACTGGTCGAGATGCTCCGCCCGCCAGGCAAGCAGCCCTTCGGCAAGTTCCAGCCGGGCCGGCAGATAGGCTGGGTCGTCAGCGACGTTGGTCAGCTCGCCGGCATCTTTCTCCAGGTCGAAGAGCAAGGGCGGCAGGCCACCGCCGAAATGCACGTATTTGAACTTTTGCGTGCGGATGACGGCGAGATTGCACTGGCGCGGACCGATGCCGAAATACCGTTCGGCATCGCCATCCGCGATCGAGCGGAAATCGAACTCCCAATGCGCCGCGTCGCGCCAATTGTCCGGCTCCGCTGCGTCCAGGAAGGGCGCCAGCGGGCGGCCGTCGAGATGCGGCGGCACTTCGCCGCCAGTGAGCTCGAGCAAGGTCGGCGCCAAATCCACCGCCTCGGTGAAGCGCTCGACGCTGGTGCCGGCAGCCTTGCGGCGGCGCGGATCGCGAATGATCAGCGGAATATGGAAGCTGCCGTCGAAGAAGCCGCCCTTGCCCAGCATGAAATGGTCGCCCATCAGCTCGGCATGATCGGAGGTCAGCACGATGACGGTGTCGTCCCATGCGTCGGCTGCCTTGACCGCTTGCCAGACACGGCCAAGCTGCGCATCGACCTCCGAGATCATGCCGTAATAGAGCGCTCGGATGCGGCGAAAATTATCGTCGCCCCAGTCGCGCACCCTGCCTGTGGCGCCGGGACGGAATTTCGACCGTTCCTGCCGTTCAAATTCATAGGCGAGATAGGGGTGGCTTGTTGCTTCGGCTTGCCAGCTTTCGGCGCGATGGAAAGCCGGACCGCTGGCCGGATCGTATATGGCGTTGTAAGGCGCCGGTACGATGAAGGGCGGGTGCGGACTGATGAAGGAAAGGTGCGCGAACCACGGGGCATCGGGCTCCTGCTCGCCGAGCCAGCGGATGAATTCGCCGGCTAGGAAAGCCGACGGCGTCTCGTCCTTCGAATAGATTGGCGGGGCATTGCTAACCCCGCCGTCGTTTTCCAGGATTTCGCCCGCCGAGCGGTGGATGTCGGGAGAGCCGGCGCTGGCATCGACGCCGCGCGCCTTGAGCCATGACAGCCAGGGCTTCTGGTGCTCGGGCAGAACCTGGCGCACTGTGAAGCCCGGCAGCACGCTTTCATAGCTCTTCAGCTGCGAGTCGCCAGGCGACAGCGTGCGCGGATCGCGCGACATGTCGGTATAGCCGAACAGAGTAGGATCATAGCCGAGGACGCGCGCCCAGAGCGCTATGTTGCCGTGGCGGGCGTCGAGCGGCGTGCCATTGCGGCAGACACGATTGTTCATCTGGTAGAGGCCGGTGTAGAGGCAGGCGCGCGCCGGCGAGCAAGGTGCGGCGCCGCCATAGTGCTTTTTGAACAGAACGCCCTCGGCAGCCAGCGCGTCGGCATTCGGCGTCCTTACCACCTTGTGGCCAGCAGCCGACAGGCAGTCGCCGCGCCACTGGTCGCATGTGATCAGGAGAATGTTGGGGCGTTTTCCAGTCAACCGCGGTATCCTCACGCTGGCTACATGCCTCGCTCATGGAGCCCAATTTCGGCGAGTATGCAAGCCGGTCCGGTTTGCCGAATGTGAACAAAACGCGCTTGATCGTTCACTTTAACAGCACAGTCCATTCTGTGTTTGTCGCCTTTGCGGCCAGGAGGCGGATGCTCATATTGGCGTGGACAGCGGCAAGGGCCGCACCAGCACAAGGGAAGGAGCAGAAACATGCTCGAGCAGATCAAGGGCCTGCATCACGTCACCTCGATGGCCAGCGATGCGCGCCAGAACAACGAATTCTTCACCGGCAAGCTCGGCCTGCGCCGGGTCAAGAAAACAGTCAACTTCGACGCGCCGGACGTCTATCACCTCTACTACGGCGACGAGGTTGGCACGCCCGGCTCGGTGATGACCTATTTCCCGTTCCCCAACATCGGCAAGGGCCGCCATGGCGTCGGCGAAGTCGGCACCACCGCCTACTCGGTGCCTGAGGGCACGCTTGGCTACTGGGAAAAGCGGTTTGCCGAGCAAGGCGTCAATGGGCTCTCTCGCGAGGAGACGTTCGGCGAGAAGCGTCTTGCCTTTGCCGGCCCCGACGGCGACGCCTTTGCGCTGGTCGAGGACAGAGTGGACAGCCGTGCGCCATGGGCGAAGGGTGGCATTCCGACCGACGACGCGATCCGCGGCTTTCATTCCGTATCGCTCAGGCTGAAAGACGGCGGCGCCACCGAAGAGCTGCTGAAGTTCATGGGCTATGAGGAGGTCGACAAATCCGGCAATGTCAGGCGGCTGGCGGTGAAGAACGGCAATGGCGCGGATGTCGTCGACATCGAATCGCTGCCGGGGGCCGGCGTCGCCAATCTCGGGGCCGGCTCGGTCCACCATGTCGCCTTCGCCGTCGAGAACCGCGCCAAGCAGCTCGAAGTGCGCAAGGCACTGATGGACACCGGTTACCAGGTGACGCCGGTGATCGACCGCGACTATTTCTGGGCGATCTATTTCCGCACGCCGGGCGGCGTGCTGTTCGAAGTTGCCACCAACGAGCCCGGCTTCGACCGTGACGAGGATACCGCCCATCTCGGCGAGGCGCTGAAGCTGCCGTCGCAACACCAGCATTTGCGGCCCTATCTCGAGCAGCATCTGCAGAAACTGGAAGACTGAGGGCCAAGTCATGAGCAAGGATTCGTATATTCACAAGGTGCTGCCCGGTTCGCCGGGCGGACCGCTGCTCTTCGTCTTCCATGGCACCGGAGCCGACGAGACCCAGCTTCTGTCGCTTGGGCGCGATCTTGCGCCGCAAGCGACGGTCGTTTCGCCGCGCGGCGATGTCTCGGAACAAGGCGCTGCGCGTTTCTTCCGCCGCGCCGGCGAGGGCGTCTACGACATGGGCGACCTCACGCGAGCGACGGACAAGATGGCCGGCTTCGTCAAGGCGCATGTCGAGGCGGCAAAACCATCTTCGGTGCTCGGCCTCGGTTACTCCAACGGCGCCAACATCCTGGCTTCGGTGCTGTTTGCCGAACCGTCGCTGTTCGACGCGGCAGTGCTGATGCATCCGCTGATCCCGTTCGAGCCGGAGGTCGAGGGCAGCCTTGGCGGCAGCCGCATCCTGGTCACCGCCGGCAGGCGGGACCCGATCTGCCCGCCTAATTTGACGGCGCGGCTCGAAGCCTATTTGCGCGCCGATGGCGCCGATGTCACAGTCGAGTGGCATGACGGCGGCCATGAGGTGCGGCCGAATGAGATCGAGGCGGCGCGGCGGTTGTTCGCCGTTGCGCCGGACGAAAGGACCGTAAGCCATGTCTGACCTATTGCCGGAGATCGAGCTGGAGGACCGCGGCTCGAAGGGCCGCTACCTCCTGTGTGGGCCGGACGGCGCCGAGGCGGAGATGACCTTCACCAAGATCGGCGAGCACCAGATCATCATCGACCATACCGAAGTGCCGGATGCATTTCGGGGCCAGGGCGCGGGGCTTCGCCTGGTCACCCGCGCCGTCGAGGACGCGCGCGCGGCGGGCAAGAAGATCATCCCGCTTTGCCCGTTCGCCAACGCCCAGTTTCGCCGCCATCCGGAATGGGCGGACGTGCTGAAACGGTAAGGACAGCCCTCGACGAATGACGGAAGAAAGGGTGCGCGGCTTTACCGCGTGCCCCTTCGGCCATTGGAGGCGTACAAACACGACCGCAAATATGCGGGATTTGCGCACAGCGCCCGTCTTGCCTAAGTATTGCCAGCAAACCGGCTCGCCGAGCGCGGCCCGACCACTTCAACCGAATGGCCCTCCATGACCGAATCCGATCTCGTTCCCGTCTTCGACGGCCACAACGATACGCTGCTCAGGCTCTACCAGTCCAAGGATGCGGACGTCGAAAAGCTGTTCATCGAGGGAACGCCGGGTGGCCATATCGACTTGCCGCGCGCGAAGAAAGGTGGATTTGCCGGCGGCATGTTCGCGATCTTCCCGCCGCCTGTCGAGAAATCCAAACGCGGCGCGGTGCCGCTGGCGCCGAGCGACAGCGAGCCGCTGCCGCCTGAGGTTCCGCGCGCCGATGCGCTCAACTCCACCGTGGCAATGGCCTCGATCCTGTTCAGGCTGGAGCGGACTTCGGCGCTCACCGTCTGCCGCAGCGCCGGCGACGTGAGGAAGGCGATGGCGCAAGGCTCGATCGCGGCGGTTTTCCATATTGAAGGGGTCGAGGCGATCGACCCCGAGCTCACCATGCTCGACGTCCTGCATGCAGCCGGCCTGCGCTCGCTCGGCATCGTCTGGAGCCGTCCCAATGCGTTTGGCCACGGCGTGCCGTTCCGTTTCCCGTCGTCGCCCGATACTGGGCCCGGGCTGACCGATGCCGGCAAGGCGCTGGTGAAAGCCTGCAACCAGCTGAAGATCATGATCGATCTTTCGCATCTCAATGAAAAAGGTTTTCGCGATGTAGCTGAGATCAGCGATGCGCCACTGGTTGCGACCCATTCCAACGTGCACGCGATCTGCGGACATTCCCGCAACCTCACCGAATGGCAGCTCGGCGCGATCCGCGAGACGGGCGGCATGGTCGGGCTGAACTTCGCCACCGGGTTCCTGCGCGAGGATGGCAGGATGAACGCCGACACCAGCCTCGATATCATGGTGCGCCATGTCGATTCGCTGCTGCAGGCGCTGGGCGAAGACGGCGTCGGTCTCGGCTCTGATTTCGACGGCGCCATGATCCCGGCCGCGATCGGCGATGTCGCCGGCCTCCCAAGGCTGCTCGACGCGTTCGCAGCCCGCGGCTTCGGGCGCGCGCTGATCGAGAAGATCGCCTATCGCAACTGGCTCGGCATGCTGGAAAAGACCATCGGCTAGGGCATGTCGATATTCAGTGATGCAGGCCTGACGTGATTTTCAACATGCCCTGGGCTATTCGAAGCCCATGCGCTTCAGCCAGTCCTGGCCGACCCCGCGGTCGCGGATGATCGGCAGCGGATCGGTCGAATCCAGCCGCGCGCAGATCCGATAGACCTCCAGCGTTTCAGCGTTCATCTCGCCGCGCTTGTAGAAGAACATGGCCGCGGCGTAGCGGGTGCGTCCCGACCATTTTTCGCCGAGCGGCGTGTTGACCAGCTGCCACTGCTCGGCGGCCTCGGCATCGATTTCGTGACTGTCGGTGTCGTCGGCCATATTCAGAAATCCGCAGGCGGATTGGCAGTGCGGCGGTCGAGCCTGACGACCAGCCGCGGCACCAGTTTGGCACGCTTAAGCAGCTTTTGATATTGCAGCTCGCGCCTGGCGTAGATCTCGACCCAAGGTCCGCTGCAGGCGGGCTCGGCGGCGCTGATCTGGTCTGCATCGCCGGGATCGCTGCCTTTCGCCGACGGTGCCTTCGACGTCGTTTTCTCCAAGGATGCAATCTCGACGAGAACATTCGAATATGGGCTGCCATGCAGAAGGTGCTTGACAGTGCCAAACACCGTCCCACTGATCTTCGCGGCCGAAGCCAGTCGGCTAGCCGGCGATGCTGGAGACCATCACCCCGATGAAGACAACAGAGGCGCGCAAAGCCCTCCTCGAACCGGCGCGAAAAAGCGATTCCGATAAGCGCGGCCGCAAAGCGGCGAAAGAGACAAGGCAGGTTCAACTGATCGAAGCGACTATCGATTCATTGGCCAAGCGCGGCTATTCGGAAACGACTATGGCCGACGTCGCCGACGGCGCCGGCCTGTCGCGCGGCATCGTCAATTTCCATTTCGAGAGCAAGGAGAAGCTGCTCGTCGCCACTTTGCAATACATGCATGACGAGTATTCGGCGCATTGGCGCAGCGCCTTGCAAAAGGCCGGCGATGATCCCGCCCGCCAGCTGCAGGCATTGGTGGCGGCCGATTTCGACCGCTCGATCTGCAACAAGCGCAAGCTGGCTGCCTGGTGTGCCTTCTGGGGCGAGGCCAAATCGCGACCGAAATATCAGGCGCTGAGCAGCGCACGCGATGCCGTCTACCAGAACATCTTCATCGATCTTTGCGCGGCGCTCAAGCAGAGCGGCTTCTATGCCTATGAGCCGCAAGTCATGGCGCTGGCGCTCAGCGCCATGCTGGATGGTCTGTGGCTGCGTTTGATGATGGGCACCGAAGGCAGCACACGCGAGGTGGCGCTGCGGGCCGCGAACGAGTTCCTGTCTGCGGCATTCCCCAAGCACTATCCGAACTCTGCAGCCCGCGGTGCCAGGCCGGCGTGAACCATCAAAAAGAGGGTGGACCAGCAATGAAGACAATGATCCGGCCCCTGACATTCGAGAAGATCAAGGCCGGCTAATGAAGTTCAAGATCGAACGAGCCGATGTGGCCATTGTCGGCGCCGGCTTCACCGGCCTGTCGGCCGCGCGTGAATTGAACCACGCCGGGATCGATGTCGTGCTGCTCGAAGCCCGCGACCGTGTCGGCGGCCGCGTCGAAGCCGTGCAGAACGGGCTCGGCGAGCGGATCGACAGCGGCGGCCAGTTCCTGTGCGAAGACATGCCGGAATTGATGGCGCTGGTGCGAACGCGCGGCAAGACATTGGTCGAGACCCATGTCGCAGGCGAATTCGTCACGCAGCCGCGAATGAGCGAGGCGCAAGCCGGGCGCACTTACGGCACCGCGATGCGAATGCGCGAGCGGATGAATGCGATCGCACCGAACGACCCGACCATTGCCGGCTTGACGGTCGCGGCATGGCTCGATCGCCAGGCCGATCCCGATGATGCGAAGGCCGCCTTTCGGTCGATGATCGAGGGCCTGTGGTGCCTGGCAATGGAAAGGCTGCCGCTGTGGTACTTGATCGACAATGATCGCCGCATCACCAACGAGGTGTCGGAGCTGCAGTATTTCGTGGGCGAAACCATGCATTCGCTGGCGGATGATCTTGCGCGGGATCTCGGCGATCGACTGCGGCTGAATACAGCTGTCGAGGCCATTGAGCACGGGCCGGGAGGGGTTCGCGTCGTTTCGCCTGCCGGCGCGATCGAGGCACGAGCGGTACTGGTCGCCGTACCGCCGATGATGGCCTCGAGAGTGGATTTCGTGCCGCCGCTGCCGGCTGTGCTGAAGAGAGCCCTCGGCTTCTGGCAAAGCGGCGCGGTGATCAAAATGCTGGTGCGCTACCCCAGGGCTTTCTGGCGCGACAGGGGCTTGAGCGGCATGGTGATGTGGCGCGACCCGCACGGGCTTTTTGCCTGCGATGCCAGTAGGGACGAGGATCATGCAGCACTTGTCGTCTTCATCGGCGGGCCGCTGGCGCAGCGCTGGCGGGATCTGGACGACGCGGCATTACGCGCAAAGGTGACGTCAAAGCTGGAAGAGGCGCTTGGTATCGAGGCGGCTGGCATTATCGATCTCAGTTATCGCGACTGGACTGGGGATCGCTGGAGCGGCGGCGGTTACAGCGATCTGATTGTCGATGCGACGGCAACCGATGCCGAACGCATTATCCGCGCCGGCGCGTCGCCGATCCATTTCGCCTCGTCGGAGCTGTCGCCATCATTTCCGGGCTATGTCGAGGGCGCCATCGTCGCCGGCCGCATTGCTGCTCGAAAAATTATTAAGTCGGCCATCGCCAGCAGAGCCTCGGGGTCATAAGCGAGGCGGTATCGAGGTGCCGAGCGGGATCGACGCGCATTGCCACAGCTCGGCCTGCTGGTCAAGCCGCCGACCCTACTTTGACTAGCCTCGGCGATCTCTCATCTCGACACGTCCGGCGCTGCCGAATGTCCTCAGACGATGGCCCGGTCCCAGCCGCCATAATGGGCAGCGCTGCGCGTGCCGCGCGGCAGGCTGAGCCCGACCAGCAGCGCTCCGATCGCCAGATTGGCGAGGCTCGCAGCCGCGCCGCCGGCGAGGATGAAGGGAGAGAAGGCAACCCAGGCTCCAAGCGCGATGTTCAGAAAGCGAACGGCGCGCGCCACTTCGCCCATCGCCGTAACGGCGACCATAATGATCAGGCAGCCGGTGACATGGTCGCTGAAGTAGAGCGGCGGGTTTGTGCCGAAGACAAGCGGCGTGATCATCAGCAGGGCGCCGGCGAGCGTGCTCGCGACAACGGTCCACGGGAAGTTCACACCGCCGGTGACGAAGTCCCGCGCCACAGCCGATAGCGGCCGGTCGAGATCCGGCGTCGGCGTCTGGTCCTCCGAAAGTGCCGGACCG
This sequence comes from Mesorhizobium sp. M0244, assembly GCF_040321795.1. Lineage (NCBI taxonomy): Bacteria > Pseudomonadati > Pseudomonadota > Alphaproteobacteria > Hyphomicrobiales > Phyllobacteriaceae > Mesorhizobium > Mesorhizobium sp. M0244. Next base: position 158,676 of record NZ_JAMYSE010000002.1, read on the forward strand.
CCGCACCAGAATGTGCGCCAGAACGGCTCTCCCGCCTGTTTCGCACGCCAAAGATACTGACAGCTCGCCAGCACCTCGTCGACCGAATAGGGGATGAGCACGACCGTGACGGCGGCCTGGACGATGCAGAGCGTGCACAGCGCTCCGATGAGCGGCGGCTGGATGATGATGAAGCCGACGCTGACCACACTGAGCGGGATGACCAGCAAGCCGAACAGCAGCACCATCCACGGCATGGTGCGCCAGCGACGGCGATCGCCGATCGCGCCGGCGAGGATGTCCAGCGCATAGGCGAAGGCGCCCAGCCCGGCATCGGCGATCGGAAAGCCCTTGGAGACCCAGGAGGTGACCACCGCCTCGCTGCCATTGCCGGCCGGCGCTTCGCCCGGATCGAAGAACGGATCCCAAAGGCCATCGATGTGGCCAAGCTGATAGGCAGCGAGATAACGCGAGACGAACAGGCCGACAAAGGCGAGGCCGATTATGGGGATGCGCTGGGTGAAGAGGGAGGGCGAATAGCTCCAGCCGAGCGGCCGGTCGTCATCGGCGGCAGGGGCACGCCGGCTGATGCCCGGCGTCGGCGGGATCATCACCGCGAACGCGACGATCAGCATGCCGGCCAGCGTGTCGGTCGCGTAGGCCCCGGCGCTGGTGGTCCAGAACAGGAGCAGCGCGAACATCACCCAAACGCCGATCATGGCCGTGATCCATTGCAGGCCGTGCCAGCGCCGGCGCATGCCGAGAAGCGTCAGCGACAGGATGGCGAGGCCGGATACGATCTCGCTGATGCCGAGCCTGCCGTCTCGCATCTCCGGCGAGGCGATCTCATGCCCGAGCGCCGGCGGAATCGGCGCCGCGGCGGGATCGAACAGGCCGAGCGTGAAGGGGCGATGCCACGAGCCACAGCCCGATCGCAATGTTGGTCAGCGGCGCCCAGAGGGTTGCGGCCCGGTGGCGTTCGGTTTCCGCCTCGACCTCGTCGTCCGAGCGCTCGAGCGGGCGCCGCAGCCTTTCGGCGGCCTGGTCGAGTTCGGGCGCGGAAGCGGCGCCCGCCGACGGTTCGAGCTTGTTCTTCTTGTACCAGTCGGTGGGGTCCGCCTTCAGCCGCCGGATCATTTGCGGCAAGGTAGCGGTCAGGCTGTGCCGCGGCTTCCAGCCAAGCAGGCGCCCGGCGCGGGAGATGTCGATCTCATAGTGGTCGTCGGCGTTCTCGATCATCCATGGCTTGATGTCGGTCTCCTGGTCGAGGATCTTCTCCTGCATCCAGGCGCCGAGCTTCGTCACCTCTTTTGGCAGGGACAGGGTCCGCCAGGTCTCGCCATGCAAGAGTCGCCCGATCTGCTTCTGCATCTCGTCGTAAGACGGCGTCCGCTCTTCGCCGATCAGCAGTACGGTCTCGTCGGGAAGCTCGTCGCGGCGGTCGACGGTGCGCACCACGGCGTCGACGAGATCGTCCAGGTGCAGGTAGGGCTGGCCGGTGGTGATGTCGCCGGTGAAGAGATAGGCGGTCGGCATGCGCTCGAAAATGCGGGCGATCTGCTGAGCGATGAAGGCCGCGTGGCAATCCTCGTCATAGACACCCGCCAGTCGCAGGATCGCAATCTTGATGTCGCCGTGCTCCTTCAGGATCAGCGTCTCGGTCTCGGCCTTCGATCTCGGATAGGCCCAGGCCGGATCGATTGGCGACTCCTCGTCGATCTTGGCGCCCTTCGCCGGGCTCGGCGCATGCACCAGCAACGTGCTCGAAAACACGAACTGCTCCGTCTCGAGCCCCCTCAGCGCGTTCAGCAGCCGGCGCGTCCCCTCGACGGTCACCGCGCCATACTTCGGATTGTCCTCGCCGGTCGTGTCGTAATAAGCCGCGAGATGGATCACCGACGCGATGCGGCCGCCGCTCCGCTCGCGCACCTCGGCCAGCGCCTTCGCCACGCTCGCGTCCGAGGTAATGTCGATCTCGATCGTCTCGACGCCGGGCAAGGGCCGCCTGGCAACATCAAGGCCGATGATGTCGTAGCGCTCCATCAGGCCGCGAGCAATCGCCTGGCCCAGAAACCCGCTGCTGCCTGTGATCAGGACGGTGGGACGGGTTTTGCCGGTCATCTCGAGGCACACTCGATTGCCTTGACCGGTCTCCTGCCGACTATTGCCGATACCAAGGCCGCGACGTTCATGTCCTGCGTGAGCTGCCACGTTCCAAGGCCCATGCAGGGCATCATGTTGCCGGAACGGAGCTCGATATCGGTCGTTCGGGCAGCCATATCGGGTTTCCTGGAGGCGAACTGCCGTCGTGAACTATGCGTGGCGTGCCCGCGTTCTGGCGGCCTTCTGCGCTGCCTGCTTCCTTCCGCGAGCGCCTTTCGTTTCGGCGGCCTTCTTCGCGGCGGCCGAGCGCGCCTCCGCCGGCCGGGGCGCGGCCGCACGCTTGGCCTGCTGCGAGAGCGCCTCGTGCGACGCCGTGCTCTTCGGCTCGTGCTCGAGCACCTTGGAGACGGCTTTCGAGACCCGCGGGCGGCGTTTCGGCCTGCGTTCGCCCTGGCCGGCCTCATAGGCGTATTCGGCGCTTTTGCGCGTGCTCTCCTTCACCTTGCCCTTTTTGGGCGGGGGCAGGTCTACGCCTGCGCGTCTCGCCTCGGAAAGCCCGATGGCGATGGCCTGCTGGGTTGAGCGTGCGCCGTGCTCACCGTGGCGGATTTTGTCGATCTCCTCGTGCACGAACTCGCCAGCCTGCGTGCTCGGCGATTTGCCCTCGCGCTTGTCCTTTCGGGCCTTCTCGATGGTTTTCTTGTCCGGCATTGCCCTTCTCCCATACAGGTTGCGGCAGCCATTCGGGTTGCGAGTGCGCGCTGTCTCTGTCCTATCGGAGGCCCTAACGCGTTGACGACGCAAATGATCCCAGAGCTGGTGATCCAAGACCCAGCCGTCAGGACGTCGACGCCGATCTCTCCGAAATCAGATGGCGCAAGAACCATCGGCTCGCGAGGTCCGCGACTTCGTCCAGGGCGCCAGGCTCTTCGAACAGATGCGTCGCGCCAGGGACGATGGCGAGCTCCTTCTCGCAGTGGAGCGCCGCCAGCGCCGAGCGGTTGAGCGCGATCACCTGCGTGTCCGCGCCTCCGACGACGAGCAAGGTCGGCGCCCGGACGTGCGGCAGGGCGAGCGCTGCAAGATCGGGCCGGCCACCACGCGAAACCACGGCCGCGGCCTGGTCGGGCCGCTCGGCCGCCGCCACCAGGGCGGCACCGGCGCCCGTACTCGCGCCGAAATAGCCAAGACGCAGCACCGACGTGTCCGGCGAGGCGCCGAGCCAGTCCGTGACGCCGACCAGCCGGTCCGCGAGCAGCCCGATATCGAAGCGCAACTCGGCCGTGACTTGGTCGATCCGCTCCTCTTCGGCCGTCAACAGGTCGACGAGGAACGTGGCGAGGTTCGCCTCGTTTAGCCGTTCGGCCACGTAGCGATTGCGCGGGCTGTGGCGGCTGCTTCCGCTGCCATGGGCGAAGAGCACAAGGCCGTGGCCATCCGGGGGCAACGACAGATTGCCCTCAAGCGTTACGCGACCCGCGGGAACACGCACGACCTGCTCGCTGAGTGAAACCCGGTCCATTCCCACCTCCGCTACGTTGATCTTTTGCTGCGCACCGAGCCGGCGGCCGCGTGCCCGGCTGATGCCTCTTCGGATAGCGGGGCCTCTTCGGATAGCGAGACCTCTTTGGAAGCAGCGGGCTTGGGCACGGATTTGGCGAGGAGCACGCGGACCTCTTCATTGCTTGTCTGTGAGAAATCCACGTACCACCGGCCGACACCGAGGAGCGGCTCCGGCGTCGTCGCGCAAACGACCTCGTCGGCGTCTGCCCGCATCGCGTCGCAAGTGTCGGGGCTGCCGACGGGAACGGCCGCGACGATACGGGCGGCGTGGCTTTTTCGAAGCGCCTTGATCCCCGCCCGCATGGTCGATCCGGTCGCAAGCCCGTCATCCACGAGGATAATGGTTTGTCCGTTCAACTGCGGTGGGGGCCGCCCGCCCCTATAGAGGTGCTCGCGGCGCAGAAGCTCTTTTTCCTCCTTTGCGGCGACCGCGTCGACGACATGTGGCGGGATCGCGAGACCGCTGACGATTTCGTCGTTCAGGACACGTACGCCGGAGGGCGCGATCGCCCCCATGGCCAGCTCCTCGTGACCGGGAACGCCGAGCTTGCGCACGATGAAGACGTCGAGCGGTGCCTTGAGTGTCTGCGCGACCTCGTAGCCGACCGGCACGCCGCCTCGGGGCAGCGCCAACACGATGACGTCGTCGCGCCCGGCAAAGCGAACGAGCTCCCCGGCGAGTCGCCGCCCGGCCTCGCGGCGATCTGAAAAGATGATAGCCATGATCTTCAATCCGCGTGCATCTGTTTTTCCCAGTGGATGTTTTTCACCAGCCTGCTTGAGCCTTGGCCAAGTCAACCAGTACGGCTAGCCTGCGGCTACTCCCGTTAGCAAGCCTGCGGCTACTCCCGTGAGCAAGCCTGCTGCGCCGGCACTATTTTGGAACTCGCTCGCTGCTTGGACGTTCCAAGAATAGTTTCGATCGCGAGGTGCCGGCACACGCATTGGCGCGGATCGAGAAGAAGACTGCAGATAGTGATCCGTACAAGCCTCGTCCGGCCACCCGGCAATCTCGCGATCCGCAGCAACGGCCGCGTTTTGGCGACTTGTTGCCTCGGCAATCAGAGAGAGGAATATCCCATGCAAGTTCAGGAGATCATGAGCCGTCGGACCGAACTGGTCGGCCCGAACACGACAATCAGGGATGCCGCCCGGAAAATGCGGGCCGACAATCTCGGGGCTCTTCCGGTCGGCGAGAATGACAGGCTGGTCGGCATGGTGACGGACCGCGACATCGTGATGCGCGGCGTCGCCGAGGAGCGCTCAGCCGGCAACACGACCGTCCGCGAGGTCATGTCCGAGCATGTCTATTGGTGTTTCGACGATGCCGATATCACCGATGCGGCGAAGATCATGGCCAAGCATCAGGTGCGGCGCCTTCCGGTGATCAACCATGACAAGCGCCTCGTCGGCGTCATTGCCCTGGCCGACCTCGGTCGGACCGATGAGGAAGCCGCCAAGATCGCACTCGAAGGCGTTTCCGAGGCGACGGACGATCCCCGGCGCTAGACACTCGCCCGCGCGGTTGCCGCCGTGCTGGCCGTTTCTCCATCGGGCTGAACGCCGCCTGCTCAGGCAGCCTTCAGTTTGGCATCTATCGCGCTTTCACTTCTATGCGGCGCGTCTTGTCCTTTGCAGCGGGGTTCTTCGGAAGCTCGACGGCCAAAACGCCGTTCTTGAAAGTGGCCTGTACCTTGTCGGCATCGACCTCCACATCCAGGGGGATGGTCCGCTGAAACCGGCCATAACTGCGTTCGCTATAGGTGCGGCCGCCAACGCCTTCCTTGTGCTCGGAACGCTTCTCGCCCGTTATGGAGAGGGTGTTGTCGCGCAGCTTGAGCTCAACGTCCTTCTGCTCGAGCCCCGGTAATTCGGCGGTAATCTTATAGGCTTGGTCTGTTTCATATACGTCGACGCTCGGCCAAAGATCGCCGGCCGTAGTCGCTTCGGCCATTGGCGCAAAGAAGTCGTCGAACAGGCGATCGATCTGCCGGTGGAATGACGTAAGCGGATCTCGTCCGGATGGATAGAGACTTCGGGATGGCGTCCAGGACGCCAAGTCACGGTTTGCCATGGTTCTTCTCCTGTTTTTCCTGTTTGCATCGCTCGCCGCCATGCAATCGGCGACAGCAAATAAAACTCGTCCACCCATGAGGATGTTCCGAGCGCCGGCCGAGAAAGGCGGGTCGAAAACCGGCGGCAAAAGCCAGCTCGAATCCCGTCAGAACGGAGCCGCCGACGACAGGGAATGTGCACCGCGGAATGCGCATCGGGGAACAACCGGCAGGCAGGACTGTTTGGTCACATCCGCCGTAATCGGATTTGAACGGAAGGAGGATTTCGATGAGCGCCACCGGACTCGACGTATTCGACAAGACACTGCAGACCACGAACATCTGGCTCGACGAGATCATGGACGAGATTGGGCCGGATCGGCAGATCGCCTGGCACGTTCTCGGAGCGGTGCTCCACGCCCTGCGGGACCGCATGCAGCCGGATGTTGCAGCCCACCTCGGCTCGCAGCTGCCGCTTCTCGTGCGCGGCGCCTACTACGACCGATATCAGCCTTCCAAAGCTCCCGAGAAGATGCGGTCGCTCGATGAGTTTCTGGCCAAGATCAAGGCGGAGCTGGAATTCACCCGTCCGGTCGATTCCAAGGATGCGTTCAGGGTCGTGTCAAAGGTGCTTGCCCGTCATGTCGGAGAGGGACAGATGCACAAGATCTGGGAATCCCTGCCAGGAGAAATCAGACGTGTCGCGGAAGCTCAGCAAGCGGCGTGAATGGCGCCCGTCCTCGAAGCGGGTTCTCGATCGTAATTCTCCTTGGGGAAATAGAGATGCCACTCACCCTTATCAGCCCGGCGTTCCCGGCAGGCGGAAAAATTCCCGAAAGGTATACGCGTGACGGCCAGAACGTCTCGCCGCCGCTGAAGTGGTCCGGTGTCCCGGATGGTGCCAAGAGCCTTGTTCTTGTCGTGCAGGATCCCGACGCGCCAAGCGGGATTTTCGGGCACTGGGCGGTGTTCAACATCCCGCCGGATGCTGGCGGACTCGCCGAGGCCGAAGACGGCAAGCCCGGCCCGTCGGCACTCAGGCAAGGCACCAACGATTTCGGCAATGCCTATTACGATGGTCCGCAGCCGCCCGTAGGGCATGGCGTCCATCATTACCATTTCCGGCTGGCCGCGCTCGATGTGCCGAGCCTCAGTGTACCGGGACAGGCGGGCGTGCATCAGGTCTGGAAGCAAGCCCAGAAACACGCATTGGAGGAGACGGAGCTGGTCGGAACCTACGAACGGCCAGGATGACGCCGGCGGCATCGGTCGCCGCCTTCACAGTGCCCGCCTTCACAATGTAATCTGGGCAAGCGGTTTTCGGGCGGGGCCGTGGATGACCGAACCGTCGGCGGCGAAGATCGAGCCGTGGCAGGGACAATCCCAAGTGTGGTCCGCGTTGTTCCAGGTTACGGTGCAGCCCTTGTGGGTGCAGGTCGCCGAAACCGTGTGGAGTGCGCCTTCGGTGTCTCTCCACGCAGCGATCTTTTCGTCACCCCTGACGATCACGCCACCCATGCCGGGCGCAATGTCGTGGACGCTCGAGACTATCGATTGACTGCGGCCGTTCTTGTGGAAGTCCTTGGGATAGGGCCGCGCCGGATCGTAGAGCTTTTGCCATGGGCTTGGGCGGGCGCAGATCAAATCCGCGATCATGCTGCCCACCGCAGTTGCGTTGGTGATGCCCCAGGCGTTGAAGCCCGTGGCAATGTGGAAGCCAGCGGCCTTGGAGGGATCGGGTTCGCCAGCGTACGGTACCCTGTCGGACGTATCGTAGTCCTCATTACACCAGTGCCACGCAAGGTCGCCGACCGGAAGGTTCTTTCTTGCCCATTTTCCCAGTTCGACAAACCGCTTCGCCACGTCGCCATCCCAGCCCGTGTCGAATTTGGGGCCAAGCGCGACCAGCAGCGGACCCTCGGCATCGCGGCCTGTGCGGATGGAATGCGTTGGATCGTCGATGCCGATGAACATGCCGTCGACAGTGAGGGGATCATCGATCCGAAATGCCATGGCGGTGTGGCAGCGCGGCTGGGTCCGGTTCGCCATGCCGATCGGGCTCTTCACCGTCATGTTGGTGGCGACGACGACGTGCTCGGCATCAACGGCGCCGCCATCGGTGGCGACGCGCCAGCGGTCTGCCTCGTCGATCGAGGTGGCGCGGCTGTTTTCGAAAATCCGACCGCCACGGGCTGTCACCGCTTCCGCCAGGCCAACCAGATACATCGTTGGATTGAACTGCGCCTGGTCGGGAAACCGTAGTGCGGCGGCCGTTTCGAAAGGCAGAGGCGCGCGGTCGAGGACCTCGGCCTCCAGCCCGACCTGGCGCGCGGCCTCTGCCTCGGCCGCAATCTTGTCGCGCCGGCTTTCGTCGCGGGTGTAGGTATAGGCGTCCTTGCTCTCAAGATCGCAGGCGATGGCGTACTCGCGAACCCAATCGCGGATCTGTTTGGCGCCGGCGGAATTCGCATCGGCATAGGTCTGCGCCAGGTCCCGGCCGAAGGTGTCGATGAGATGGCGATAGATCAGCGCGTGCTGCGTGGTGATCTTGGCCGTCGAGCGGCCGGTCACCTGGCCGCCTGTGCGCAGGGCTTCGATGACGACCACCGACCGGCCGGCCTCGCAAAGGCGAAGCGCCGTCGTCAATCCGACAATTCCTGCCCCCACGATCACGGCGTCCGCATGGATCGAGCCCTCGAGCGAGGGATAGTTCGTAGAGCTGGCGGCCGCCGCCCAACAGCTTCCCGGTTTTCCCAAGAGAGTGGCCATTTCAACCGCGTTCCTTGCGTCTCGATGCACTTCCATCGACAACCGCGCCGGCAGAGGAACGTTCCGACGATTCGGCGCTTTCAATCGTTCTCTCGCCACCCCGGGTCAGAAAAGCACCGGGAAGGTGCGAGGTGCAGGCCATGACCCAGGTGATCGCCTCGCGGTCGTATTCGTCGCCGGAGCGCCAGTCCTCGAAGAAGGCGTTCAGCCTATCGACACGCTCCGGCCAGATACCAGCGGCTTGCAGGCCGAGCGACACGCCGTAATTGGTGAAGGCGAACTTGGTATCGCGCAGCCATGGGGCGCGGCTGAAATGGCCCGGCGGGTCGACCCACATCGTTTCCAAGGTTCGCAGCGAACGCCTCGTCTGGTCCTCGGCCCATGGCTCTGCGGGAAAGAAGTGGGCGAGCCACAGCATCATGCCGAGGCCGAGATCCTGCTCGATGTCGAGGGTGCGCCAGTCGCGCTCCATCAGGTCACGCATCTGGGCGATCTCGGGCGCCAGCGCGTCCTCATCGAGCATCCGGTAAGAGACATAACCATCATAGGCGTCCATGCTGCCGAGACCGTAGCCGGGATATGGGCTGCTCAAATCCTCCTGCATCTTCCAGATCACGCCGCGGCCGGGGATCACAAAAGCCGGATGAATGTCCCGCGCCAGCGCAATGCCGCGCTTGCGGTATTGCGCCTTCAGATCGCCGAGGCGCGCCAAGGCGAACAGCCACATCGCCAGATAGTGGAAATACTGTCCGTCGCGATCCGCCGCTTCGCCGATCCTCAGTCCGCGCCGGCGGCCAAGCACACGCTCGACATCCGCCACCAGCCGCTCGGCCTCGTCCAGCCAGCGCTCTTCGCCAAGTTCCGTATAAAGCGAGACGTAGAGCACGACCCCGAAGGCGTCCGTCCAGAGATAACGCAAGCCGTTGGGCCAGATGCCTTCCGCGCGCATCCAGTCGAGTTTCCGCAGGACGTAGTCAACATCACGCAGCATCGCGCCAAAGCCCGAACTCACTGAAGCCGAACTCATGACAGAGCTGGCCGATGTCCGGTCCCATGCGACTATGAGCATGCGGCATATCGAGCATGTCTTTCCTCCGCTCCGGTTGATCTGGCCAGATATGGCGAAACGATCTGATCGGCGGCGGGTTCCTTGGCCGTTTCCGCCGGCCCGACCCGGGAACCCTCCGCCTGATCATGAGTTTCGGGTCCAGCCGCTCACTTCCGCACGGAGGAGGTTTCGTTGTCGCGTCCGATCGTGCTCTCCCTGGGTAGCATCAACGCCGACTTGCAATTCGACGTTCAGGGCTCGCTTGGCGACGGCGGCAACATGCGGGCCAGCGGCTTCGCCCAACGCGCCGGCGGCAAGGCCGCCAACGTCGCCTATTTCACCCACCGCCTCGGCGTTCCGACGAGGCTTGTCGGGCGCGTCGGCGACGACCATTTCGCCGAGAACGCAGTGGGTCCGCTAAAGGAGGCCGGGCTCGGTCTGGAGCATGTCGGCGTCGCACATGGAATCCCGACCGGCGTTGCCATGGTGGCGGTTCCGAAGGACGGCACGAAATCGATTCTGTCCGCATCGAACGCCAACATGTCCTGGGATGATGCGACCGTTGAGAACGTCGTGGCGGCCATCAGGAATGCTCCTGATCGATCGATACTGGTTGCCGACTTTGAAATTTCCTTGCCAGTCCTGAATGCCGCGTTCGCGACGGCGCGAGAGCGTGGCTTGCGAATCCTTGCCGATCCCACCTTTGCCGACCAAATCGATCGATCGCAGCTTGACCGCTTCTATGCCGTCACCCCTAACCAGCAAGAGGCTTCGGATCTGCTTGGTGTACGGATTGCCAGCAATGAGGACGCAGCCCGAGCCGCGCTCCAGCTCAATGCGCTTGGGGTCGAGATAGCATGCGTCAAGCTCGAACAGGGTGGCTGCTTTCTGGCCCTGGATCAGGACGTAATGCAAATCCTCGCCCCGCCGGTAGAGGTGGTCGACAAGACGGGTGCCGGCGATGCCTTTATCGCGGCGATGGCGGTCGCCTTGCTCGACGGCAAATCGCCCTATGACGCCGCCTGTTGGGGCGTGGCGGCATCGACCATTGCCGTCGGGAAGAAAGGCGCACAGGAGTCCTATCCGTCGATGAGAGAATTCCAGCAAATGATCGGATCGGTCGAACGTTGCAATGGACGTGAATTGGCGTAGCCGGTGTCGGGACCACGCGGCCCGAACTCATGCCGGGACTGGCCGAGCGGTACAGGAAGCGACGCGGCGCGAACAAGGCAAAAAGTGCACTGAAGATCATCTAGCCGGCTTCCTGCGCGGAGGAGGCGCAGGGGTTAGCGTGGGTTCTGCAAAGCCGAATCGGCTTTAGCCCATGGAGGTCAAGATGAAGTACTGCGGGATAGACTTGCTTGGGAAGCTGATAAGCCGATAACGCTCGAAAAAATCTGTGAGCCTATCCTGAGCCTAAGTGATGCTACCCGTCAGGTAACCTATTGAAAACGTGGTGATCCCGACAGGAATCGAACCTGTGACCTACAGATTAGGAATTTGTCAGACGGCCTTTCCTGTTGTTTCCCAATGCCGGTCGCTGTACGATTCTCTGGTTCTAAGGTGTTCAAGATGTTGCTGTTTTCGTGCTGCACGGCTATGATAGCGTAGACAAACCAGCAGATCTAGCCAGATCGAACACGACGCAATTGCCGTACTAATCCCGTACTAATTTCATGACAGACCTTCGCCTCTCCCTCACCGATCGCGCCATCGAACGTCTCCAGCCGGCGTCTTCGGGCCAATATTTTGCTCGTGACACCGATCTGCCGGGCTTCATGGTGCTTGTGGGCAAACGGCAAAAGACATTCGTTGTCCAGGGTGAGCGAAGGAAGGCGGGAAAGCGGCTTTCCGTCCGAATGAAGGTTGCTGAGGTTGGTGAAATCACGACGCGCGCGGCGCGGAAGAAGGCGAAGGATATTCTTGGCAAGATCGCCAACGGCGTTGACCCTCGCGCGTCGACGCGCAAGCAGGACAGGGATGCTGCAGCGGTTGATTTGCCATCGATTTCGAACCCCACACTGCGCATTGCCTGGGAACGCTACCGCGACGGGCATATGAAGAACAAAGGCCGAAGCGATGGGACGATCAACAACTATCGTGACCACGTCGAGCGGCTTTTGGCGGACTGGCTTGACGAGCCGCTTTCCAAGCTGGGCAATGATCCTTCCCTCGTAACCGTGCGGCATGAGAAGCTCACCAAGGACAACGGTGCCTATATCGCCAATGGTTGCATGCGAACGCTGCGCGCCGTCTACAATCATGCTCGCAAAGCCGCCCGCGCGCTCCCTGCGGACAACCCTGTCTCAGCCATAGACTGGAATGCCGAACATCGGCGCAACACCGCACTCGGGCTTTCGGATCTCGAGGAATGGTTCACCCAGCTCGCGGCCTTGAAGAATCCTGTTCGGCGGGAGTTGCATTTGTTCATGCTGCTCTCGGGCCATCGTCCGGAAGCCATCAGAAAGGCGCGGGTCGAGCATGTCGACTTTCGCGCGCGTGTCCTTCACATACCCAAGCCGAAGGGTGGCGAGGTCAAGGCATTCGACATACCGCTCTCGAACGCCATGATCCGCTGTCTGGTTCGCGTGATGCGCATTGGTCGGGCTCTCTATGCCAAACAATCGCGTGAGTGGCTCTTCCCGGCCGAGAGCGAAAGTGGTCACGTCATCGAGCACAAGGAGAAACGCAGCGATCTATCGAAATGGGGGAATGACCTGCGGCAGACGTTCCGCACAATCGCACAAGCCGCGGGCGTTGCGGAGCTGGACGTTCACCTTCTGATGAACCACTCGATCCCAGGCGTTAACGCTGGCTACATCACTCGCAACAAGCTGTTGAGCGATCACCTGCGCCAGCAGCAAGAGGCCATCTCACGTCGAATGATCGAGGCCGGTCGATCGCGCCAGAAAGAATCGAAGCGCCGCACATCCGCGTGGCACGCACTTCCAAGCAGGCGCCTGCTTTCTGAACTAGTCAGCGAGGAGGACTAGATGGTCCGAAGACATTTCCGCATTGCCACGGGCCTTGTCCGGGGCTAGCGGCTGCTTTAACTCGGACGTTCGGCGGACCAAAGTGGACTATAAGCCGACACGCCGACACGCAGACACACGGTAGTAGCGGCACATCTGCGCCGTAAGCGGCCATTCGATGTGCTGGTTCCGGATCGCTTCACGGATTGACGCCGTTGACGGAATAGGGCCCCGCTAACTAAACGCCATGCTCCTTTTGGGACCTCCTATAAGCGATGACAAAGAGTCAGCCAAAGCCGGTGCAGTATGGGGAGGGTGAAATTTATGGCTGCAGTTTCAGGGCTGGATCGTGCTCGGCACGAGCTTGGTCACCACTTCGTCGGCTACCATCTCAAGTTTGAGATGGGCGAGGTTTCGATCGAGCCCCCGCTAGGCAATCTGGTCTTCATCGGCGGTACCTCAGAGCTCGACACATCAAGGCCGATAACTTCGATGCCCGACTTGGAAAAGTGGTGCGAGGATCGGGTGAAGGTCCTGTACGCTGGCGTCATGGCCCAAGCTCTAAAGAGCGGCGTAGTGGACAACCAGGCGGCCATCGACCTTACCCAAGGCGTCAGCGGCAACGTGGATTACAAGATGGTCTCGCAGCTACTGAACCTTCTTCGTAATATCCGCTACAATGATCGCCCCCCAGCCGACGCGGAAAGCGCCATGCAGGCCGACGAGAACAAGCTTTGGAAGGACACGTCCGACTTAGTCACGAGCTACGCGCCCGAGATCGAGGGAGTGGCCATCGATCTTCTGAAGACGCTGAAACTTACAAGACAGCAATTCGAGATGCATCCCCTGGTCAAAGCTCGCTTCCCGTAAGCTTGTGAGAGGACGCCACGTGGGTACGGCCCGCTGTGATTGTCTTCAGGGATAGGACAAGGCTCGAACCCGCATGTCCTGGAATGAGCTTCATGCACTGGTATTCGGGCTGCAGCAGGCTCTGAAGGCGGCGGGCGTTGCGCAAGGCCACCGCGTGGTGGCCATGATGCCGAGCATGCCCGAAACCGCCGCCTTCATGCTGGCAACAGCCTCAATCGGTGCGATCATCATCCATGGTCGGTCGGATGCTACTCTCAATCACGGCGGCGCGCGGATCGGCACCGCCGAAATCCTTCTCCAGCGTCTCCTGTCTGTGGCCGGTTAGCCAGCGGATGGATCTCATCGACTTCAGCCTTCGTGCGCCTTTCTTCTCCGCCTTGGCCACATAATGTGGATATCCCTAGCAACGGTTGGAGACGTCAGTCTGTCGTTTCAATGCGTCGAATTTGCCTCTGGACGGGCGGCGGCGGCGACAGTTATTTCGTGATGTCGCGGGTCTGCCGTGAACCGCGGATCACTCGTCGCTGTGGCTGGAGGAGAAGCAGGATTCCCAATGACAACCAACGACGTAGAACCCAGTGCTCCAAGCCTAAAAGCGTTCGAGATTTCGCGAGAAGACCTATACGAGCGGGTCTGGGTAACTCCGATCAACCATCTGGCTGAAAAGTTCGGAGTGTCAGGCTCTTATCTTGCACGTGTTTGTGAGGCACTCAATGTACCCCGTCCGCCGGTAGGGTATTGGCAGAAAAAGGCGGTTGGGAAAGCTAAACCTCGTCCCGAGCTGCCGACTGAGCGTCCGGGTGATCAGCTGGCTTGGTCGAAGGACAAGCCCATCGCGGTACCTGTCAAAAACCGTGTCAGGCGAAAGCCAGATGGCGCGGTCATGACCAAGACCACCAGGTCGGGTCGTCACCCGATGCTGACCGGAGTGGAGGGGCACTTCCGGAAATCGCGCAACGTCGACGAGGGCGAGTTCCTGAGGCCCTATAAATACCTTCTGCCCGACGTCGTTGCCTCGGAAGCCTTCCTGGCTCGTGCGCTCGATCTTGCAAACGAGGTCTACACTGCCTTTGACAGAAAGGGATATCGCGTTCTATTCGCGCCACCCGATCAGAAGATGGGTCGCGTCCATATAGAAGAGCGTGAAGCGCCGGGGAAAGACCGCAAGTATGGGCGCTACTCCTCGGGAAGTATCTGGTCGCCACATCGGCCGACCATCACCTACATTGGATCTGTGCCCGTGGGCCTTGCGCTTACCGAGATGACCGAACGCACTACCATGCGCTATTTCGGTGGAAAGTACTTCCGCGAGGATAGCAAGGTTATAAAATCGGCCAGATCCTGGCAGCTGGCTAACTCATGGACTACCGAGCAAGACCTTCCTTGTGGGCGGTTTCGCTTGGTCGCCTATTCTCCCCTCAACGGTGTCGATTGGGTTGAGATCTGGCAAGAGACTGCGACGAGTTCGATCAGCGCGATGATCCCGGCGGTTGTCCGGAAGCTGGAAAGTTCGAAGGATGAACTTCAGGCGTTGATGACCGCCGCGGAGGAGGCTGCAGCACAGCGACAACGGGAATGGGAAGAAGCACACGAACGCTACCTTCGTGAGGAAGATCAACGGCGCGTGGAGCAGGCGAACACCGAGAGCCAGAAGCAACTTTCAGACATTATGGACAGGTGGGCGGCTGCGATGTCCGTTGAACGCTTCTTCCAAGATGCGGAGCGGCGCATGGAGGACGTGGAGAGCGAACGACGTGCCCAACTAATGGGGCGTCTCGCCCTGGCGAGAGCAATGCTCGGTACAATGGATCCCCTGGACTATCTTGAAGGCTGGCTGGCTCCCGGGGAGCGGTATAAGTCGAAATACAGTTAGAACTGAGAGGCACTGGCTGCTGCTGGCCGATCAGGCCACGCTGCTGATGACGTCGGTACCGATGCTCTGGCCGCGAAGGCGTATTGCAGCGAGCGGCTTCAATGCCAAGACCCCGCCCGCCGATCACCGGCGGGGAAATACTCCTGCGAGACAGTCGCTTGACAGTAACGTCATGATGCCAACGCTGCGGTAGCAGCGAAATCGCGGAGGTCCGGCGTCTCGTCCTCGCTCCGGCCGGGCGGTACGATTTGCCGCAAACTCTACCCAGGTCAGGGCTGTCAGATATTCTGGCGGATAACATTCTTGAACTTCGCCGCCACCTTACCAAAGCCCGGTGAGGTGCCATGGATTTCGTCGGCCCAGTCGCCGTTGTGAAGCGTGTTCCGTACATTGACGAGATATATGCGAGTTGTTGCGCTATGCCCGGCGACACTCTCCAGCATGTCATAGAGATGATCGACCAGCACCCGCATGATGTCGCGCTGCAAAGCAGGATCGGCGATGCCCTTCTGCCGCATTGGCCCGCCAAGCCATTTGTCATGTGGTGTCTCCCAGGCGGGATCCCTCATATCACCGGGAAAGCCTGCAGGGATGGCATAGTCGTAGCCGTGAATGAAAATCGGCAGATGACGAAAATCGGAATCGGACCGGATCGTCCTCACCATTTTGCGATAGTCGGTCTCAAGGTGAGCAAGCACCGAATTGAGCGCGGACATGTCAACATGCCACGCTGCATTCTTGCCAGCCACATGCTGCTTAAGGAGCTTCCAAATTACCGGATTCCCGTTGGAGTCCTCGCCGAGGATGTCGTTGCCGGCGCCAGAAAACATGTAACCCTTCACATGGTTCCGCTTCTGCGCCTGCAGGTTGTCCATGTATTCGGGGTTCTGGTTGATCATGTCATCAGCCGTATCGCCAGCGGCATCCAGGCTCCAGATAAGGTAATCGATGTCCAGGTGGTCTACGACGTCCTCG
This sequence comes from Mesorhizobium sp. M0244, assembly GCF_040321795.1. NCBI lineage: Bacteria > Pseudomonadati > Pseudomonadota > Alphaproteobacteria > Hyphomicrobiales > Phyllobacteriaceae > Mesorhizobium > Mesorhizobium sp. M0244. Next base: position 174,882 of record NZ_JAMYSE010000002.1, read on the forward strand.
ATGAGCAAAGGAAACTGGAACCAAGAATCCCCCTCGGAGACCAGGACGGGCTTGCGTACGCCGTTAGCGATCGCGTTATTGAAGGCTTGGTGGCGGCGCCAGCGCGACACCGTGTTGCCCCATTTGACCGCATTCTGGATATCAAACTGCGCTTCTGCGGTCAGCTCGACCTTGTCGGGATCCGGAACCACGCGTGGATCAAACGGACCGCTCGCCTCCGGTAAGGCCTTCAGGTACGGCGCGATTTCGGAGTCCGGGACGTCCGGATTCATGATCATCGCTTTGAAATCTCGATAGCTGAGCTTTTCCATGTCCCCCCCTTTTCATGGCGGCTGCGTGAGGCACCCTTCCTACGGTGGAAGCGTGACACCACGTTGACCGCCTGGCTGCGAAGCCGCAACCATCCTCCCGATACGCCTAAGTCAGGATAGTAGTATTTCTCATGTAATGGGTTTATATCTTATCATGGCAACCCAAACCATAAAATGCTAAACTTCCGACGGAATAAGAAAGGGGGCTTGATATGTTTGAAGCGCGTTCGAAGCTCTTGTCAAAGTTGAGTAATTCAGTCCGGAACGGAACCCGAGGCGTCAACTTCGGTACAGTGGTCGACGGAGGGTGGTTCTCCGCATCCCCCGATGATATTGCCGTAAAAAGATCGATTAGGACCAACAATCCCGGCGCCCTGAACATAAGGCCGTGGCAAAAGAAACGCGCGGGATACGTCGGTTTTACTGCACCCGACAGCGCTGGAAACCAGACCACGATCTATCAGACTCCCGAGACTGGCGTTGCCGCCTGGTACTACCTCCTAGCGACCCTCTATGGTTTTGGTGACACGGGAACATTTTCCGTCGCGGACTTGGCCCGCAAGTACGCCGGGCCTGATGCGACACGCGAACAGGTTCAGGCCTATGTCAATGGTTGGGCGAAGTGGTCCGACGGCAAACTCGACGGCAACACGCAGATAAACTTGGCGTCCAACGCCGACATGCTGCTGCTTGCCCACGCCATGTTCAAGCATGAGGCTGGATCCGCCATTCCGCTGAGCGACGTACAGATCCTGAGTGGCATTGATGTGGAACGCAAGCCAATGGTTGCAAGGCCGCTTGTTCGCGCGAAGGCGACGGACATCCTGAGCCGGATCATAGGCAGCGAAAGTCTGATTGAAGAAATCTATGAGGACGAAATCCAGTCCAGCGTCGTCAGGCTGGGGGAGGCGACCATTAGAAACCCCTCTGAAGATAAGATCTCTGATTGGCTAGCGATCTTTTCTAAGCTTTCCGATCTGTCTTTGGAGGGGCCGGGAGAGATCACCCTGGAGCTACATACGAGCCACAGGAGCGCCTTCGATCGGGCCCTTGATGGACTCCCACCCGACGTAGTGTTTGAAGTCAGGGATTTTCTTGCCGGCGCAGCCGAGCCCCCGTTCAGCCCCGACCAACTACGAGTAGGTTCCGAGTTCGCCAAGAGCAATGTCGAACAATTTGACCCACTGACTCGCAGTTTGCCGGTGCTTGCCACCTTCAAGATCGACCAGGCATTCAACGATAGCCGGGTGGTTCGCTACACCGGGACCCTTGCGGTCGCGAACACCAGCGGCAAGGTCGTCGGGTCGTACCACGCAACGACAGGGGGCTTTATCACCAGTTACAAGCGCAAGAATGGCCCCACGCCCCCCGGCTATTTTGTGGTGGGGAATTACAGAAAGCGTTCGGAGCATTGGTGTACCCGCGGCAACATCGGATTTACCTTTGATATCGACGAAGTAGTCCGGACCGGCAATAGAGGTGCATTTCGGATTCATCCGGACGGGCCACCTCCCGGTACGCACGGTTGTGTTGGAATTGTTGAGGACGGCGACAAGCTGAAGGATTGCGCGACCAAGCTGAGGGAGACGCTTTCGAGCACGCAAGGGTTTCGGCTGCTGGTGGAATACGCTTGAGTTGAGCGGGGCTGCTCAGAACAAGCGCAAAATGAAACTCGATGAGCGTTTTGACCTCGCTTAAGGCGCAGGACAGATCGGCTCCAGGAGCCTATTTTCCCAGGTGACGACACCTGCCTTGAACTGCTCGCTGCGAAAATTTGACTCAATCTGCCTGTAATCGGCGGCCAACTGGAAGTGTGGGCAGCAAACGATATTATCTTTTTTCAATCTGAAGTCTGGCAAATCGAATTGAAACTGGAAAATGCGACGTCTCAATCTAGTGACGCCTTCCATGGCTCGCTGACGCCCGTTTTGCAGGACTCGGCAAAGCAGCTTCTTTGGGAGGAACATCATGGGAAAATTCCTCGCGTCCAGTCACGATACCCGACAAGTTCTTGTCGGACGAATTGTCACGATGGATGCGCAGGGCACGGTCTATCCGCGCGGCGCGGTTTGCATCGAAGCTGACCGCATCGCCGCGGTTGTCGCCGATCCGGCGCATGTTCCCGAACCTTTTGCAGGGATGATGGCGATCGAGACAGGCGGGACGCTCTATCCCGGCTTGATAGAGTTGCACAATCATCTGAGCTACAATTTCCTGCCGCTGTGGACGGTGCCGAGGTCCTATACGAACCGAAACCAATGGCGAGAGCACGAACCCGATTATCCGATTTCGATCTCTCTGCCGGCCAAGGTAATCGGCGCAAATGCGGACATCGACTATCCTCGCAGCATTGCCCGGTTCGTCGAATGCCGGTCTCTACTGGGCGGAACGACGACCACACAAGGGTTGAGCACCAGCAGCAGTGGCGGCAAGAAATGGTATCAGGGCCTCACGAGAAATGTAGAGGCGCCAAACGATGCAGCCTTTTCGGCGGCGGGTACACAGACGCTCGACTATACACCGCCCGAAATCGCTACGAAGTTGGTTCCGGCGCTGCAAAAGGACCGGCCATTCTTCTATCATCTTAGCGAAGGCACTGATCCGGATGCGCGGCAACGTTTCCTGGATTTGGAATACTTACCCAATACGTGGGCTATCGACACAGACCTCATTCCTATCCATTGCACAGCGCTGCAAGGAGGCGACTATCAGAGGCTGAAGGCTGCCGCTGGTATGGTTTGGTCGCCGCTTTCCAATCTCCTCCTATATGGCCAGACCGCCGACGTCGCGGCAGCGAAGACCGCGGGCTTGTTGATCGCCCTGGGTTCGGACTGGTCGCCCAGCGGCAGCAAGAACCTGTTGGGCGAGCTTAAGGTCGCGCGGATCGTGAGCGAACATCACGGTGGGCTGTTCACCACGCAAGAATTGGTACGCATGGTAACGTCAGCGCCTGCGAGAATGCTCGGCTGGCATGGCCAGGTGGGTACTGTGACGCGTGGCCTGAAAGCGGACTTGCTCATCCTCGAAGGGAGTTCGGCTGACCCATACGACCAACTAGTGAACGCTCGTGAGAGCGACATCCTCGCCGTCACCATCGACGGTCGGCCCCGGCACGGACGGCTAGGGTTTCTGGATTTCGACGCAAAACGCCAAGAGCGTGTGGTCATAGGAGGGAAAGATTTTTCGCTTGATCTCACGGAATCGGGTGATGACCCGCTGGCTGGATTGTCGCTCGGCACGGCTATTGCCAAGTTGACTTACGGCCTTGCGCATCTGCCTGAACTCGCTGGGAGCGCGCCGGGCGCAGCATTGCTGGCGTTCAAAGCGATCGAGCGTGAAGCGATCACGATTGATTTTGAATTGGAAGCAAAAGACGACTTTGCGACACTGCAAGATGTGCTGCGCGCCAGTGCGTCGGCGTTAAAGCCGATGCCGATGGCGCCGATCACGGCGACCGATGATCCGGATTTCATCACAGCGCTCAAAGCTAACGTCAATTTGCCGGATTATGTGAAGCAAGCCTTGTGATGCATGGAGACTGACAAACAGCAATGTGCAAAGCCACGCAGTGGCAATTTGATTTTTACGCATTCGCGACTCTGCCGAAGCCATGCAGATGGGCTTAAATCGCGACGCCGGAGAAGGGTGCAGCCTTGTAATTCGTGGGCGCTGGCGTTGTTAGGGCAAGGACGCTTGAGCAATCGGCAGATTACGCCTGCGGTCCGGATCTCGTGTCGTAATCGGCACGCGAGATGCTGGCCACATCGGGCCGGCGGTCTCTACTCATGAAGTTGTCCATTCGAACGTTGGACAGCCGGTGCGTCCCTGCGGATCACCATCGACCGGCGTTTTCATCATCTCGTGGGCGATTGGCGTGAGGCTGTGCATACTGTCCATGATCGCCGTGTACAAGGTCTTCGGGGTGCCGTTGAGCGCCTCATGGATTTCCTCAAGCATCGTCGTGTAGCGTCGGTTGAAATCACCATTGAGCGCCGCATGTGTGCTTCCCAGTCGGTAGTCGGCCGCCTTAGGGCTGACCATGATTGGATAGACGGCCTCATAGTCTATCGCGAGGCTGTCCCCTGTTGGCTCACCGAATGGGTCGTCACCGATGGCGAAGCGTCGGCCGGCCTCGATCTCCCGGAAACGGAAATAGTGTCCCATCTCAAGCGCATCGCCAAATTTCGCTGCCTGAGCGTTCACCGGCATAGCCGCCCCTTCGCCTTGCGTAATCACAAGGTCGAGGGCTGCTTTCGCCGAGGCGAAGTCGGTAACGGGGATAACGTGCCCGCCGCCCGACCAGAAGTAGTCCTCGCTAATTTGGTAGGCCGGATTTCCCGTAAACAGAGGTCCTTCCGCATCCAACCGAGCGAGTAGCTCCTCGATGCGACCGTAGAATTCGCCGATCGTGGGCGCAGGCACGACAAGTTTCTCCACCAGCAGTTCGGGTTGCGGCGGACGATGCGGCAGCTCGATCTGGAGGAAAGTCGCGATGGTGGTCGCTCTGAACGGCGCGAGGTCAATGGGAAACTGCCGATCCGCAAACGCCTTGCCGTCGAATTGCATATGCAACGGATAGGAGGGCGCAGCACTGCTGTCGATCCGTGGTTTGCCGCCAACCGCGTTCATGACGTTTGCGATGAGGGTGAGATGGAGCATCTCTTCCACCATCACGCTGCGGATGATCTCAGCTGCCGCTCGGTTGCCGGGCAATTTGATACTCAGCAAGGCGACCATATAGGGCGGGATCGTCGCGAGCTCGAGTTCAAGCGCCGTCTGTAGCCAGGTCAGAAGGGTCTGCTTGTCCGTGGGAGTCGGCATCAGGCGGCTCCGCTGCTGAGGTGCTCTGCCAGACGAAGGGCGAGCGCGGTCACCGTCAAGGTCGGATTGACGGCGCCGATGTTCGGGAAAACGGCGTTCGAGCAGACATAGAGATTGTCAGTTCCATGCACCTGAAGGTTTCCGTCGACCACACCATCGGCCGGGTCGATACTCATTCGGCAGGTCGATCCGGCATGATCGGCGCGCCACGACGGGGACGGACTGGTGATCTGCGTGGCGCCCATCTTGGCGAAAATCGCCGCGACCTCGGCCTTGATCTGGCCGATGCGCGCGTCAAACCAAGGGTCGGCCGAATAGGTCACCGCGGTTTGCAACAAGCCGAAGTTGTTGCGGTCCCAGAGGTTCTCGACGCGGTTGTCGCGCCTGCCGAAGACTTCGGCCATCACCGCGACCTGGATTGTCGCGGGACCGGCCACATACGCGTCAATCTCGGCGCGCGTATACCCCTGCTGCATCTTGCTGGCGAGGTCGATCGGCACCGTGTCTGGCAGATTGACCATCATCCATTTGCCGGCGCGCTGCTCGGATTCGGAATCGAAATGTCGTGACGTCAGCGTCGGGAAATCCATCTCCGGCTGTAGTTTGAGAGGGTTGCCGGGAAGCTGCGCCTGGAAAGTCATGTAGGGGTGTGTGACGATGAACCGGCCGACCAAGTCATGGTCGTTGCCGATGCCCTGGTGCCAGTCATTGGATCTCGATCGGAGCAACAACTTGGCCGATTCAACCGTGCCCGCCGCAATGACGATCCTTTCAGCCTCAACGGTAACCGTCTTCCCGGTTGCCTGCTCGATGTAGCTCACGCTAGACGCAGTTCTCTTGCCAATCATGTGGATTTCTTCGACCACCGCGCCGAGCCGGACCTCCAGATTGGGGCAGTCGGTCCATGAGCGTATGTCATCCAGGTAGTTCGCCGCGGTGAAACGCGCACCGAACGGGCAGTATTTGCATGTGCCGGTGGTCTGGCAGGGCGCGTGGCGCGACGGGATATCCGATATTCCACGGCGTGCGATCGGCACCTTGCCGTAGCCGATGCCCAGGCTCGCCATCGCCTGCGCGATGGGTTGGTCCTCAAGCGTGAAGGGAAAGGCCTGGAAGGGGAAAGCACGTGATCGCGGCACCGTCGGGTCTTGCCCATCACCCGAAACGGCGAGATAGGTCTCGGCTTCGCAATAATAGGGCTCGAGGGTCTCATAGCCGAACGGCCAGTCGCCGCCTTCTCCGGTGTTCGTGCGCAGGTGAAAGTCTTCCGGTTTCAACCGGAAGGACCAGCCGCCCCAATGGGTGGTCGAACCGCCGTAGGCAAACAGGCGCGCGCCGCGCAATTCCATGTAGGTGCTGCCGAGGTTGAGATTCTCACCAGGGATTTCATTGGTCGGAAACGCCATGTCGCGGCAAGGATCGTGGGGCGCGCGCCTGTAGAGGAGATAATCGGTCCACAATGCGAAGTCTTTCGACTTGACGCGCTGCCCGGCTTCGAGAACCAGGATTGATGCTCGCGCGTCTTTTTCGAGCAAACGCTGCGCTATGGCGGCGGCAACCACGCCAGATCCGATTATGATCGTTCCGAAGCTCATATGCCGCCCCCGGTGCGATAGGGGGCAGGCTGACCGGGCACGTTCGCCCCGCCGAAATATCCACGGTAGTTCAGTGCGCCGAATGCCGAGAAACCACCCAAAGCAAGTCGCAGCGCGATGAATTCATTGGCAACGTAGTATTGAACATATTCGAGTTCGGTCACTGGCAGAGCTGGCTTGGCCCGGGGCTTGTTCGTGAAGAGGTATTCGTAGGCGGCGGCCTCGCCCTTTTCTGCGATCAATGCGTCGATCACGCGTTGCGCGAGTGCGTAATAGTCTTGATATTTTGGGTCCAGGCTGATCCGATTGGTCATAAACGCGGGCAGCCGCGTCCGATAGGCTTCCGGTTCGTCGGTCAGATTCCAGAAGGATCCGATAGCGACCAGAAGCCGGCACATCGCTTCCTCGACGCTGTCCTGCGCAACCGGCGCCTTGGGGCTGAGCAAATGCTGGGCTCGGTTCTGGTACATCGGCTATCCTTTTCAGGTTCGGCGCGCTCGCCACTGCCACGTTGCGACGCTCGAATTGGAGATATCAACATCGGCCTGAGAGACGATACTCTCGTTCGGGCGGCCGTCCGCTTACTACTGCAGAGCGTCGTTGAGCAATTTGGCAAGGCGAGCAGCAGCGAGAGCCAACTGCAGCTTTGCCACGCTACGGGCCTTGGTCTCGTACTCATGTGTGAGTTCGGCGTTCTGGACCACGTTGCCGTTCGCATCAAGGACAGGCGCCGCGTAGGCGGTGTCGACGGCCAGTTTGTTGCTCTCGGCTATCCAGGTGTCTACGTCGGTGATTGCGGCTTCTGTGTCATCAGCGGGAGGCAGATACGGCTTGTGCGTAAAGGGATCGTAATTGTCGAAAATTGCACCGTAGACGGACGAATATCCCCCGAAGATCCCGTCGAAATATGCGTGGAGCTTGACCGGGTCGCCATTGGCTGGTTTGACCATGATCTCGTTGCCTCCACGATCACCTTGATCTGGTTTGCCCTGGCTCTCCCACTTGGCCGTGAACTCCTTCGTGAATAGAGCCGTCGAGTGGAGCGGCTGGTGAACGTCGCCAACCAGATGGAGGAGCCAGACCAGATCGTACGATCGGATGTCGTCGGCCATGCCTGCCGCCTTCGGAAGAGCAGCCCGGAAAAGCTTGATCTGGGTGGCGGCGTCAACCGGATCCGGCGGAGGCGGCACGCTTCCGTCCCGGCTATACGGAATGTCCTTGAAATGCCAGTAGGCGTGAACCAGCTTGTCCGCATATCCGATGTTTCTGCCAGCATCGCTTGTCTTCGCGTTGTCTCCTTTGCTGATGTAGTCGGGCAGGTCCTTGATGTCGTCAGCCCAAGCAGCAGCGCGAATGAACGTGTATCGGTCCAAGTCCCTCAGAGACCCGTCATTGGGTTGCGGCACTGCCGCCACCCAAGCATTGTATTGGGGATTCTTCCGGATCAACCGGCTGGCCTCCGCTCTCGCGGCGGGTGACATCTGATCCCACGCCATTACAGCGACGCGCATATGGCCCTCGTCCCACCATGCCATTGCGAAAGAGGACCAAAAGCAAAGGAGTATAACTGAAAGTGTAAATTTTCGCATGGCTCCTTGCAGACTAACTTCGAGATCTAGATGTCGTGAATGTTCCCGGCGAACGTACAGAAGTATTTCCGTGTCTATTTCTATGATCGTTGCGTGTTGCAAATTGCTATGCGCACCAGTGTCCCTTAGATTGTGTCGGGCTTGTTCGGGGCAGCCGAAAAGATCGAAATCAGCCTCGATGCGGACCGCAGGCTCCTAGTGTGATTCCAGTAGAGCAAAACTCTAACATTGAGTGTAGCATGCCAACAGAAAGAAGGGGAGGTAGGAATGAAATCCCGTTATCTATTGTCGGTGCTATTCCTGATCGGTGCTGTCTGTTTTGGGCAGGAAAGGGCTTTTGCTTGGGGCGACGAAGGACACCAGATCGTCTGCAGCATCGCCTACAAGGAACTCACACCTTCGGCGCGACAGAAAGTCGATAGCCTAATTGCTCAAGACAGCGAGTTCCGAGCATTTCCCCAAGCGTGCACTTGGATGGATCACCCGAGGAAACGAAAAGTCGAGCACTATGTAAACATTCCCCGCAACGCGACCCAGATTATGCCGGCCGATTTATGTCCAGGTGCTGACAAATGCGTGGTTACAGCAATCCTAAACGATATGAGGGACTTGGCCCTCACAACGCGGGATGCGGATCAACTGTCGTTGATAAAGAGCCTGGGCCACTGGGTTGGCGACATCCATCAACCTCTGCATGTTTCCTTCGAAGATGATCACGGTGCCGGTTTCATCAATGGCACTTCTCCTTGCAACACTGACCTTCACGGCGTGTGGGACACCTGCATCATTGAGCAGACGCTCGGAGAAGATCCCGAAACTGCTGCGATAGAGATCAGGTCCGAAATCGACTCGACCGAAAGAGCAGCTTGGACAAAAGGCGACGTCGACGAGAAGGTAGTCTTGGGATGGGCGAATACCTCGCTGGAGATATCGCTGGCGCCAGGCACTGAGTATTGTGTGAAGGTCGGCAATGAATGCCACTACACCTCCGATGAGGTGTCCTTTGATGGACACTCAAAAAAGACGGTGACCACCGACGAAGCTTACATCGAGCGCCAGGCGCCTTTGGTCAAGAAGCAACTTCAGATGGCCGGTGTGCGCCTCGGCTACATCATCAACCGGATTTTCTCGACCACTGAAGACGTTGCGGCACTCAATGCGCCAAGCTTCTCTCTCGAGCGGGTGCTGCTGGCTCGTGGACCATTGCCGGTTGCTCCGCCGATCAACGTCGAGGCGCTTCAGCCGATTGCGGGAGCGGATATCGGGAACAACACATCCCTCCAAGCAAAGGTTGATGAACTGACGACTCGAATCCGCGTCCTGGAACTGGCACTCGCGGGAAGCCAAGCTAGGCAGTGATGTCTTGAATGCGCCTCTCGTCAACCTGCGGCGGCCCGTCTCCTATCCGGGTCGTTTCCATCATTGATATCAATAACCGCTAGAATTCGTCACACGGCATGCCGTCGTCGGCTCAGGCGTCCGCGACGGCATGGTCCGCGACATGATGCTCGAAAATGTCGAGAGGCGGTTCAACACTCCAGGTGCCAGCGCCGTTAGAGGCCTGCAGGAGGCGCGCGACCTATGGCGCAAGAGTGCGCTTCCCAAGGGAGCCCATCGGAGGACAAGCCCGGTAGACGACTGTCCGGTCGAAATGGGGCCAGTTCACCTGGCCATTGCGGCCACTGGTGAGCATAGCGATCTCCTATGTTTCATCCCGGGCCGGCGCAAGTCGCCTCTCGGCCAGCGCGCGAACCGTAGCCGACAGCAGTTGGTCTGCAACAATGTCAGGAGTCGCGGCACCGTTCACAACTGTGAACATCTCCTTCAACAGATCATATCGAGACTTAATCTCGTCAATAATTTCCGGACTGCGTTCTTCGTACTTGAGGCTTTGGTCGCGCTTGCGGAGGCGGCGTAACAGTTCCGGCGTTGGTACATCGAGATAGAATGCCACATCCGGTCGTGGAACACCTTCATTGATCCTTGTGAGGAAATCGGTATCAACGCCGCGCGCCGTGAAGAGAGCGAAGGTATCAAAAACATATCTGTCGCACAGAACGGTCTGGCCGCCAGCGAGAGCAGGATCGATGGTATCAACTATGTGGCGGAGCCTGTCGGCAGCCGCGAGCAGGGCGATCATACGGACCCGTTCCCCGCCCGCGCCCGAGTCGAGAAATGAACGCACCTCGGGAACCTGGCGATACCAGCTAGTTGGCTGACGAGTAATGAGTACATCGTGACCGATAGCGCGTAGACGCTCCGCCAGTATTTCTATCTGAGTAGTTTTTCCGGAACCATCAAAGCCGCAGAATGTAACTAACGCGCCTCTGTCCTTACGTTCCGCCCTAAATACCATCGCGGCGCGACTTGAATCGAGTGGGTGCGGAGTAAAAGCGCTCATTGCAAGGCCTTCACGAATATCGCGGCAGCAGCCTGCTCAACGTGGTGGTCGAGCGCCAGCAGAAACGCATCTTTCGTTGGCCCAGCCGACAAGACTGATCTGGAAGCGGTGGGGATGAGCCGATGCGGACCAGGAAGATCGCGAAGCATCGAGAAAGAAGCTCCCTGTGCGCCAAAGCCCGGCAAAAGTATTGGTGCATTGCCGATAAGTTGCAGGAGCGCCGTGACCTCTGCCGATCGTGTGGCTCCGATCACGGCGCCCACCGCCCCTGAATCGTTCTGGCTGTTCCAGATTCCTATCTCTTCCGCAATATGCTCCGACAACTCGCGGCCACTCGGGTGCAGCGATTTCTGCAATTCGATGCCTTCCGGGTTCGACGATGCCACCACGACGAAGACTGCGCTCCCGATGTCGTGCGCCTTCACAAACAATGGCGTGAGAGCACCGAGCCCAAGATAGGGGCTTGCAGTCATACCATCCGACCGCAAAAGGCTAGCGTTATCAAGATAGGCGCCCGCGTAGGCATCGACCGTAGAGCCAATATCGCCGCGTTTTGCGTCCATAAGGACGAGAGTACCGCGGCTTTGCATGGTCGAAACAAAGTTCTCAAGCGTTGAGATACCGGATGAGCCGAACCTTTCGAAGAATGCGATTTGCGGCTTGACCATAGCCACGCGATTCTCCGTCCAGCCTCCAACCAGGCTGCAGAACTGAGATAGGCCGGCAGCAGTGTCAGGGATACCCCATTTTGCCAACAAGGCCGACGAAGGATCGATACCCAGGCAAAAAGGTCCCAGGCGTGAGGCCTCGTTGTGCCACCTCGTCAGGAAGTCTGGGGCTATGCGCATAGATATCATCCGATGAGACGAGTTGGCTAAAACCAATTCTCGTGAGTTATGGCGGACGAGCGAGTTGTGTGCAAGCTGCAAGCGATTTCCCCGCTCATACAATAAAATTCCGAACAATAAGCGTAACCACCCTCAGTCCCATCGAGATCTGATCTATACAAGATGGAACGACTTTGAACGCATTGAAGGTTTTGGACGCCCAGAAGGCGCTCATCCTGACGAAACTGCCAAGCCGAACTAATTTCAATCATATGCAGACGAGTCATGCGTGGCCAGCTAACGCACGTTTTCGTCCTTCCAGGCATAATGTTCCTGCAAATCTGCTTGCTTTGACCGAAGGCCGATGGCCTCGATCAAGTGGATCCCCATTTCCCCAAGAGCGGCGCCCTTGCGGCTATTGTTGGTTAGTAGGCTCGCGCTGCGCACGCCAAGCCAGTATGCGACAAAGGCCTGATCTCGAAATGCCCGGCGGTCGACTGCGTCTATGTAGCGTTGATGAAGTCCGTCAGAAGGTGTGCCATCTGTTCCGAGGTAGCTTTTCAACTTGGCTACGAGCCCGCGACCCCGACCCTCGTCGGTCAAGGTGTATACAATTGCGCAGTGGTCGACGGATTTGAAAGTGCGAAGTGTCTCGCGCAACTGCCATCCGCAATCGCATCGCTCGCAGCCAAACAATTCAGAGGACACACAGGCCGAATGCAATCGAAGCAAGCAGGTTTCGGGCGTGATATTCCTGAACAGGCAGAAATGTTCACTCATACGACCGCCGGGATCACATACCTGCACGGCCGCAGATTCAAATCGACCGTGCGGCGTCAGCGTTGTGACCCCCCTAACGGAATCAATGAGGCGGTAGCCGTTCACCAGAAGATACCGTTGCTGACATTGATATCGCTGCCGCTCATGTAGTCTGGGGCAGACTCTAGCAGCCATCGGATTATTTCGCCCACTTCATCAGGCTGGCCCATTCTGTTCAGCAGCGTTCGGCTGACATGCCTGTCTCGTCGCGATTCGCCCTGCGCAAGCGACATCGGAGTGTCCACAACGCCCGGTGAAACGCTAAACACGCGGATTCCGCGGTCAGTGAGATTTAGAGCAAGACTGCGCGATAAGCCCAACAACCCAGATTTGGAGGCTGCGTAGCCAGGATCGCGGCTGCCAACGTGCGCCGCGGCGGAGGCTATCAAAACGATGGTGGTTTTCGCACGGGATGCTCCTCGGCGGGCCACCCACGCCTTCACAAGCGCCAAGGGACTCTCCAAGTTTACTCGGATTACCTCGCTGAAGTCCTCGAGCGTACAGGTGTCAAATGTGCTCGCGTCATATCTAGCCGCGCCTAACACGAGTGCGTCAATCCGGCCAAGCGCAAGCTCTACCTCTTCTACAATGATGCTGGCGTTATCTGGTTTTCCAAGGTCGCAGCATACGTAGCAATCAGCATCTTTTGGCTTTACTCTATCGGCGACAGCAACTTTGTGCCCATTTTCTCTCAGTATCCTTACTGCAGCTTGCCCGATGCCGCCTGCGCCCCCCGTGACCAGGATCCGCAATCTACGCTTCCGCCCTGTCATTCGGTCACCCATTGGCAAAAAAGACCTGCGAAATTTCGGAAGCTCACCCGCCCAGTCGTCCGATGAGCCCAACAATTTCGTTGAGCACATCCTCCTCAGTTAGCGAACGAGCGGCGAGAAGCCTTCCCTTCGGCGCATCCAGCCGCTGCGTAATGACGTGCGAAAATTGTCGTGCCGGTCGCGCAGTTAGAACGAGCGTAGCAGCGAAAGAGCTAGGAGGCGGTGTTTTATGAAGTTGGCAACACTTGACCGCGTGAACGCCTCCCGGCGAAAGCTCATAGGACACGGTTTCTTGAACGTGACAGTTCACTCCCCGCTGGACCAGTTTCTCGCCGCGTGGATCAGCATCGCCAACCTCATGCATAATCCATTGACCGTCTTCTGATGTTTCACACGAAAAGTTGATAAAAGGCAGACGGCCCGCTAGCACTACGGAGGCGAAATCCCAACGATGATCGTGGATACTCGCCTGCGGCTCCGTGTTTGCATCTGACGGAGACCAAACATGAACCCGGAGACTTGCCTCGGACGTAGGATCTCGCCACAATGAGAGCTTTAAAAACCCGTTGTTGTGCATGTGGGACTTGCCTGTCAAGGCACTTGTTCTCGCGCGCCAGTCAACATAACTGCGCAACAGTTCTACCGATTGCGGCAAATCCGTTGCGAGTTCATGAAGGATCGACAAATAGCTGGAGGAGTCTGCCTCACTAACCCTATGAATGAACTCCGAAAACCGCCTTATACCCACTATTCGCTCCAGAGTTACGGAGTCTGTTCCAGACGATTGCTAAACTGCTCGACTGCGCAAAGCGAACCTTAGAATAACGCAGTGAATCCCAAAAGTGGTTTGTCGTGAGAGCCTACGTTTCAGCCGCCCGGGACAGCTTCACCTCAAATAGCATGTCGTTGAGCAGATTCACCCAAGGTCGCCTCGCCACGGTCAAATCAATGAAAACAATGTTCAACCTCAGCGAAACAGCTCCCGTATTCCTAATATATCCGCGACTTCAGAATTACAGTTATAAGATCCAAGCGCAAGATCGCGAGAGCCTCGCACTAGGTTACTTGATAGGGGCACTTGAGAGCAGCGCCGTCGAAGTGAACGCGATTAACGCGGAGTTAGGCGATCTATCCAATGACGAGGTGGTTGATTTAATTGCCAGCTTCCCGAACACGCGGCTGATTGGCATATCCGCAGGCTCCGAGAAGGTTTTTCCTCATGTGGAACGTATGTGCAAACGCCTTAAAGGCAATGGCGCGGAGATCCACATTACAACAGGCGGTATTTTTGCGACGACCGCCTATGCCGATATCTTGGAGCAAAGCACTTACATCGACAGCGTCTGTCTTGGAGAGGGCGAACATGTCATCGTCGAGCTCTACCAAGCAATCGCGAATGGCAATCGACTGGATGGCATTCCTGGACTGAAATTCAGGGGCCAGGAGGATTCGCTTGCCACTACGAGATCGCGCATCAGCAATCTCGATAGCCTCTCCTTCCCATCACGCCGTGACCTGACGTTCATGGTGAGCCCTGAAGGTCCAGGGGTGCGCAAGGTGAAGATCGCGACATCTCGCGGTTGCTATGCCCGATGTTCGTTCTGCTCGATCCATGAGATATTTGGGAACAGACTTGTTCAAAGGAGGAGTGTGGAGAATATTATTCAAGAAATCCGATATATCATTGACCGTTTTGCAATAAATCGGTTCTCCTTTATGGACGATCTCTTTATTACGCCATCGACAAGCGGGCGAGCTTGGGTAATGAGTTTCTGTCAAGAGATCGTAAGGCAAAAACTGGAGATTAGATTTTGGATTGAAACCAGGGCAGACACTCTCGATAGAGAGATTGTCGATGCCTTGCTGAGCGCCGGCATGGACAGCATCTTCATTGGGATTGAAGCCGGATCGACGGGCGTATTAAAGAAGATGCAAAAGGATGTGACAGCCGCTCAAAACTTGGAAGCACTCCATCTATTGCGATCGACACCGCTTGACCCGGAAGATATCCGGTTCGGATACATTATGTTCGTTCCGAATATGTCGATAGGCGAGTTGAGGGAGCAGTACGAGTGGATAAGACGCTCCGGTCATTGCCGGGTCCAGACCCTACAAAATCGAATGAATATTTACAGGGGCACGCCGGAATACAAACGTCTGAAGGCTGCGGGCAAGCTTCGCGAGGGGCCACTAGGAGTTCTCCCCTCATACGATTTTGACGATCCTGAAGTTGGAGTCTTCGAGCGTCTTTTCCGCGCGTTTCACAATAGGTGCGTCGAGTCGGTCTTCAGCGCTGTGCACGACGTGCAGATCAGGTACATATCCCGTCGACACAAATTTTCGAAACCGCCAAGACAATTCAATCTTATGAGCGAATTGCTTAAGAGAATCGAGTGGATCGAGCGCGATCACTACTACAGGTTCTTTGACGCGCATTTTTCAGGAGCGAAGTCAGAAATTGCCCGAATCGAAGATGCCACGCGCGATGATATCGACGAGCTAACGCCTATGATTAGTCTTCTGAACAATTTGATCGATCAGAACGATGGTGGCTTACCTTTTGACATCCGTGATGAAGGGTCAGGGAAATCATCGCTGCGAACTGGTGGATTATTGATCGAGTGGGAGGACAAATTTCGTGGCGACGACATTCTCCATAGTAGCCTTCAAATCTCGCCGGTGAGCATTCGGTGAGGCAGGACTGTGCGGCCGCGCTACGCTGAGCATGCGGTTGCGTTAAGTCTGGGATGGTTCGGCTTGGCGGATAGTTCCATGAACCGAAATCGCACCGAACGGCGACCCGTTGAGCCGATCAGCAGGCTCGCCACTCCACGTATTCATTGGGTCGGCTCTGCCTGTAGGAGACCAACTTCTCCCATGTGTTTTCAAGTTCACGTCGAGCACGCTCAAGTGCCACAACGGATTTAGCAGAAACCGGCGTGTCTAGCAGCAATAGCTGTTGGATCGTTCCTGCCAAGTTAGGACGGTCTCGGTTGACCGATCTAAAACCGCGCATCAGCCTTGGCCCGTGCTCACCTTCTGCTCCTCCTGAGAAGTGTAGCAAAACTGCCAGAGCTGCGTACCGAGCGGGAAATATGGCGTCGGGAATTCGTCGGCCTTTCAAAAGCGTCCGAGCATCTTTGACGCTGGCCTGCGCCTGAGGTATGTCTTTGTATGCTCCGCAATCCGCAAGAGCTAAATCAAAATCCTCAATCAGAGGGGAAACCGATGAAACGTCCATCAGCTCACTTGTGACTGAGTTAACCAAATCGTTGAGCGGGTCGCTCTTTACTCGCCGGGTGTCTTCAACAAGCCATTTGTGCTTGCGGAATCGATACCGAGCATCGAGATGTAGCCACGCAACGATCAAATTATCAAATGCCAAGCAATATGAGATGCGGTCTTCCAGCCGAGATTGCGAGACAGTACTAAATGCTACTGAGTCAATAAGCGGTCTGACAAATTGTAGCGGTACGTTTATACGCTTAAGATCATCAAGTAACTTTTCAATCTGGCGATCCGTATCAAGCAAGACGACTCCGTCAACTATCTTCCTCAACTCCCTCAAATGGTAGAAAATCAGCATGTCATTGGCGAGGACAGCTGTAAAATAGTCCGGATGTCTGCAAACTATATCTAGTGGACGCCCGCTAAATGATCCTAGGTAACGCCGTTCCTCTCCGATTGCCACCGAGAAGGCGTTGGCAGAAACATCAATGTCGCCTACCACCCCAAAATCACTATTGACTGCGCTTCCAACCATAACGGCCGAGCGCAAACCCGGAACCTGGTTTGACACGGCTTCCACGATCCCAGCCAAAGCTTCCGGGTTAAGCACCGAAGTTTACAGATCTGGTGCTATTTAAACGTCTCGTCTACCCAATCTTGCGAGATGGGGACTAGGTTAAAGTGAAGCTTTACTTTATCCGGGTCGATGCCTTGATCTTTTTTGACTGCTACAAAAGCTTCCTGCACAGCGGTTTTTAATTCGTCTTCCGTCGGCGCGCGCTGGCCGAGCTTCTGGAAGATTGACGTCAGAAACATTGCCTCAGCTTTCATCATCGTCATAGGTCTGTCTCCTAAGGTTTCCGGTTTCGACTAGGGACAAGCTTAGGCGTTTGCTCGAAATCGCGCTAGGTCATTTTTGAAATTTCCCAACGGGCCTTCGTGACGCGGCATATATGGGATCAAGAACTTTGCCGCGATCATCAATCCTCCAGGGAGTTCTATCCTAGTTGTGGGCGCAGCTGAACGCCGCCCGTGCGCTCGCGGTGCGATTTCTAGCGGAAGTCAAACTTGCCAATATCAGCCATCGAGTTCTCATAGACCTCGGATGTCGCCGGGCTGTCCACTTGACGCCATGCTTAGCCGAGAATCGCCTGCCCGGGGGGAATCGCGCGGCGATCGCAGCGAGCGATGGAGGATAATGTCGTAAATCCGGCGCCGTTGGCACAAGGCGGCGATATCGGTCGAATTGCCGGGCTGTCACTGATCTGCGTAGACTTTGGTTATGCTGAGAATCGGCTCCGAATTACAGCTTAGCGCCTCCGACCTGGTCGGTTACTTGAACTGCGGCCACCTGACGGCACTTGACCTTCAGGTTGCGGACGGCGCGCTCGATAAGCCGAAGATCTGGGATCCGCTGCTCGAGATATTGCAGCAGCGGGGCGCCGCGCACGAGGCTGCCTATGTCGATCACCTGCGGGCGTCCGGCTTTACGGTCGCCGTCATCGAGGGCAAGGGCATTGATGATGGCTCTGTGGCCGCCACGATCGAGGCGATGCGTGCCGGCGCGCAGATCATCGTGCAGGCCGCGCTACGCTCGCCACCCTTCACGGGCCGGGCCGACATCCTCCGGCGCATCGAGAGGCCAAGCGATCTCGGCGCCTGGTCCTATGAAGTCGTCGACACCAAGCTCGCCCGCGAAACCAAGGGGGGACGGTGCTGCAGCTCTGCCTCTATTCCGACCTCGTCGGGCAGGTGCAGGGCCTCGTGCCAGAATATGCCTACGTTGTCGCGCCGCTTACCGGCTTCGAGCCGGAGGCCTTTCGGGTCAGCGACTATGCCGCCTACTACCGCAATGTCCGGGAACGCTTCGTCGCGTCCTTGAACGGAAACGGCGGCACCTATCCGGAGCCGGTCGCTCATTGCGATATCTGCCGCTGGCGCGGCCGATGCGACGACCAGCGCCACCAGGACGATCACCTCTCCCTTGTAGCCGGGATCACCGCCGTGCAGCGCGGCGAGCTCGCCAGCCACGACGTGGCCACCATGACCGGGCTGGCCGAACTCCCCCTTCCGCTGCCCTGGAAGCCGGAGCGCGGCGCCGCCTCGTCCTACAATCGCATCCGGGAGCAGGCCCGGATCCAGGTCGCGGGGCGCGCGACCGGGCAGGTGCTCCATGAAGCGCTGCCGATAGAACCTGGCTTTGGCCTGTGCCGCCTGCCGGTGCCGGACGACGGCGACATTTTCTTCGATCTCGAAGGCGACCCCTTCGTCGGCGAAGGCGGCCTCGAATATCTCTTCGGCTATGCCTTTAAGGACGCGGAGGGCGCGCTCACCTACGTCGCCGACTGGTGTCTCACGCAGGCCGATGAAAAGGCAGCCTTTGAGCGCTTCGTCGATTTCGTGATCGAGCGGCGAGCGCACCATCCCGGCATGCACATTTATCATTACGCGGCCTATGAGGTGGGCGCGCTCAAACGCCTGATGGGGCGCTACGCCACGCGCGAGGAAGAGATCGACACGCTGCTGCGCGGGCAGGTCCTGGCCGATCTCTACGCGGTGGTCCGCCACGCCATCCGCGCCAGCGTCGAGAGCTATTCCATCAAGAAGCTGGAGCCGCTCTACGAATTCGTACGCGCGGTGTCGCTGCCCGATGCCAACTATGCCTTGAGCAAGGTCCAGGCCCGCCTAGAGCTTGGGGATGCAGGCGGCATCAATGAGGAAGATCGGGCCGTCGTGACGGGCTACAACCAAGATGACTGTGTCTCAACGGAGCGGCTTCGGGACTGGCTGGAGCGCCTGCGGACTGACGCGGTCGCCTCAGGCGTGGAGATTCCCCGGCCGGCTCCGCCTGGAGAGGGCGCTCCGCCGGATATTACAGCCTGGCAGGCGCGGATCGATGCAGTCGTGGCCAAGTTGACCGATGGCATTCCGGTGGACCCCGCGGAGCGTAGCGCCGAGCAGCAGGCGCTCTACGTGCTGGCGAACGTGCTCGACTGGCATCGCCGGGAGGAGAAGGCGATCTGGTGGGAATATTTCCGGCTGGCGGCGCTCTCCGTGGACGAGCTGGAGGACGAGCGGGCAGGCCTCGCCGGCCTCGAATTCGTGGATACCGTGGGCGGAACCGCCAAGGCCCCTATCCCTCGCTTTCGCTTTGCCCCGCAGGCCGCGGAGTTTCGCGGCGGGGAGGATTTGCGCAGCGTCGGCGGCGAGCGGTTCGGCAAGGTCGAGGGCGTCGACCTGGAACATCGCTTCATCGACATCAAGAAGCGGGGCGACACTGCCGGTTTTCACCCCGAAGCTGTCTTCGCCCACACCTACATCGACACGACTGTCCTGGCCGAGTCCCTGGTGGAGATAGGCGAGTACGTGGCCGATAATGGCATCGGCGGTCCCGGTGCCTACAAGGCGGCGCGCGATTTACTGCTGCGGCGGCCGCCCGATGCCGGCGGCGCGGCGCTGCGCCAGCCAGGCGAGAGCCCGGTCGATGCGGCCTGCCGCCTCGTCCCGGCCTTGCAGGGCGTGCTCGCCATCCAGGGACCGCCTGGCGCGGGCAAGACCCATACCGGCGCCTACGCGATCCTTGCGCTGGTCAGGGCCGGCCTTCGTGTCGGGGTGACCGCCAACAGCCACAAGGTCATTCGCAACCTGCTCGCGAAGGCCGCCGAGGAAGCAGCGAAGGAGGACTTCGACCTGCAGTGCCTGCACAAGGTCACGGATGCCGAAGACAATGTACCGCACCTCACCTTCACCACGAAGAACCCCGAGGCCCTCGGCGCCTTTGCAAGCGGCTACCACGTCCTCGGCGGCACGGGGTTCCTGTGGGCCAGGCCCGATGCGGCTGGCCTCGTCGACGTGCTGTTCGTGGATGAGGCCGCGCAGATGTCGCTCGCCAATGTGCTTGCCATATCACCGGCCTCAGCCAGCCTTGTCCTGCTTGGCGATCCGCAGCAGCTTGAGCAGCCGATGCAGGGCTCACATCCCGAGGGTACGGAGGTCTCGGCCCTCGACCACCTTCTCGGCGGACGGCAGACCATCGCCGAGGACGAGGGCCTGTTCCTCGACCAGACCTGGCGCCTCCACCCCGACATCTGCCGTTTCACCTCCGAGCTGTTCTACGAAAGCCGACTACTTCCCCGTCCCGGTCTCGAGAATCAGTCCATCCTGATGGACGGCCCGCTTGGCGGGAGCGGCCTGCGCTATGTCGCGGTGCAGCACAGCGGCAACCAGAACTCCAGCCCGGAGGAGGCTGACCGTATCCGCAATATTGTGCTGGGGATCCTTGCTTCAGGTGCGCGCTGGCGCGACCGCGAAGGCAACGAGGCGTCGCTCGCCCTAGACGACATCCTGATTATCGCGCCCTACAACGCGCAGGTCTTTGAAATCCAGGCGCGCCTCCCCGGCGCGAGGGTCGGGACGGTTGACAAGTTCCAGGGTCAGGAGGCGCCTATCGTGATCTATTCCATCACGACCTCCAGTCATGCCGACGCCCCGCGTGGCATGGAGTTCCTCTACAGCGCGAACCGCCTCAACGTGGCCACCTCCCGCGCCAAGGCACTGTGTATTCTCGTGGCCAATCCGGATGTGTTCGAGCCGGAATGCCGGACGCCGCGCCAGATGCAGCTCGCCAACGGCTTCTGCCGCTACCTGGAAATGGCCGATGTGGTCGATCCATAAGTTCCTCGACGTGGCGCATGCATGGACGCCGCGCATTTGATGCCGATGAAGGTGATGCCGATCCTGACGCCGGCGATCGTGCTGTTGATGACGATGACGATGGATATGACAGACGATCGCCGTCGCGTGGGTCGGCAGGGTCGGGCGCTTGTGCCGACTCGGTCCAGCTTCGCATCGCAATCCACCTGTTTCGCCAACTGCTCGGTATCGACGAGCGGTGATGCGCGGGGTCACTTTCGTCATGGCAAGCGCACTCTGCCATCGTCGAGCCGGTAGAATGGGGGCGGGGCTGAGGCGCTAGGCTGTCGTGGCTCCCATGCTCCAGTTCCGCACGGGCCAGGAACCCTCGCTTCCTCCTCCACGATGAAATGAAAATTCCTGGGCCGCCGCGCTTCGATGCGTGGAAGCATGTCCGAAAACTGCGCCCTCGTAAGAGGTGAGGGATCTGACGGTTTGAGTTACTCAAAGCGAATGGCATATGCTAGCTCAAGTCCTCATGTGTCTATCGGAGACCTCTATTGCGTGGTGGCCCCGATCGGTACAGAATGCCGAACTCAAAGGGCGGCCTAATTATATGGACAAGATTAAATGAGCAGACTGGTGACGTTCACAATACGCAATCTGCACCTTGCCAAGGTCGTCTACTGCGCCGCTGTTTTTTGTTTCCTCGGTGTGGATTCGGTAGAAGCCGCCACGCCATTCACTGAGACGACCGAAGAATATTTCAAGGAGAAAGTTGGAGCAAAAACAGCAGATGATTTTTGCTTTAATTATATTCTATCTATTGGGTGGGATAGGGATAAGCTTCGCGGGTTGCCTTCTTTGGAGAAGTTTCCTCTATTTAAATCCGTAGGCGAGCGCTTATTCCTCCTTAGGACGCGTTTTATAGTATTTTATGCAAAAGGCAATGCAACTGATGATGACCTCAAAGGTCCATCATTCTCTCCGCATGCTTGGATAGAATATCAGTACGATGACGAGATGTCTGAGTATAAAGGTATTACTTCATGCGGATCATCGATGCTGTACCCCGATGAGTTCGACGCGACCGGGAAGAAAATAGAGCAAGAGTATTTTGACTTTCGATCAAAAACAGGGACGGTTTCGGGTTGGACTAAGTGAGCGTTTAGCTTTCGTCGTCCAACTGCACCGTCCTAACGCAGGAGATGGTGGGTGGAATTACCGAAAGTCAGCGCGCGCTGGTCGGCATCTTGTCAGGCTAATTTCTTGATTCTAAAAAATCGGTGCCACCCGACCTGGAACGTCACAGGATCGCCACCGGTGATTTCGTCTATCTGCGGTGGGATGGCGCCAAGTATCTCTACTACCCCATTGTGAGCCCAGGCGTAGCCGCCAAAGCCGATCTGTTCAGCCCGACCCGCCTGGGGAATTGCGTCTTCGATGTCCAAGCGAAGTTCCATCGTTCGCCTCCTATGATCTAGCCCTGCCAATGGGAACAAAATGAGAACAAAGAGTCAAGTGTGCCCTTGACGAGAGAGGAATATGTTCCTTATTTCAGCGTGACCTGGAGCAGCAAAGGACCATGGCTCGGCGTCAATGGCGCAGGCCGGCGAAGCTATGGCAAAAACAGCGGAGGACAATTTTCGGATCGAGGTCTGGGATCGCGAGGAGCAGGCTTTGTCAGAAACCATTTCGCGCTCTCCCGATTCAACGGTGAGCCAGGCAGCCTGGCAAGCTGCAATCCGGCGCCGCCCAGGGATGTTGCTGATCCACTACAACAGCCGGCATGTGATGGAGAAAATCCTGACACCGGGCGAGGTGAGGATCCCGCCACAGGCCATCATCGACGGCAGCGTCCACGCCGACCTCGATGTTGCGCTCGGAGATCTTCGCGAATGGCATGTGTTGCGGGCCTGGTGCAGATCCTGTTCGCACCATGCCACGGTGAAGCCAGCCGGCCTCATTGAGCGCTATGGAAAAGGCGCTCTGTTCAGTTCGATCGAGCGAGCGCTTTTTTGCACGAGTTGTGACAGGGGCGGGCCTGTCAGGCTGGAGATTCACAAGCTGCCACGCAATTGAGAGGAGCTGGAAAGGGTGCAAGATTTGGCGGACCGCCGCGGACGGGGACAGTCGGACCCGCGTCCCGTCCTGCGGCCGGCGCTATGCTGACGCTCCTACGGCTGTCCCGTTCACCGCCCGCAGCGGGGGCGAATTTCCTCCTTCCTGCGCGCGACAACCGTCCACAGTTGCGGGCGCGCGCAGGACCGCGGTTTATACGCCGTTCTTCCCCAGAGTGCCGGCGGTCGCCGGCGCGAGATCAACGGGGCAGCGGCGCGTCGTTTGGAAACACGAATGAGACCAGAGCCGCTCCTGGATACCACGGCTGGCGTGATTAAGCCGGGGCCGACACACTACGCTGCGCGTAGTCGGCAATGTCGCCTCAAATGCAGCCGGTGTAGCGGTCGATGATGATGTAACGCGTGCTCATGCTCCCGGCCTCTTCCCGGCCAGCGTCACGCAGACGATCCTGAAGTCGCGCTGCTTCAGCCCCAACTCGCGCATGAAGCCCCCGATCAGGCCCTGCGCCGTACCGCTTGTATGGGTCGTCAACTCGACAGCCTTCAGCCGGCGGCCATCCGACACCTCGAACTCGAACTCCACGAGAACCGGCTTGCCGCCGGCTGCGTTGATCGCTTCCAGGATCTCCCGGTTGCGCCCCTTCTGCGCCTCCTTGCGCACTTCCTCGGTCGCCTGGGCGATCGCGTCCTGGCGCGCATGCTCCTTCTGCGCCTCCTCGTTGTGCTTGCGGTACTCGGCGAGCGCGACCTTCTCCTCGGCCTCCCGCTTCTTGTCTGCGACCAGGACTGCCTCATCCTCGTCGGTCCAGTCGTCAACGACCTTGAGCCTCTGCCCACGCAGCGCATCGGCCATCAACTCGCGTCCGATCTGGCGCTCTACGATCACCTTCAGCAGTGGCTCAAGCATCCGCCACCCCAGGCTCACCGCGCCTTTCGCAGGGTATTCATCCGGCCCCTTCAGGACGTGCAGCGTGATGTAGCCGTTCTTCGTGTGGCCGCCCCAGCTTGCATCCACTGCCATGCCGTAGGTCGTCGTGTCGGAAGTCGTTGCATCAAACGTTCTAATTTCAGCGAAGTTAGTCATTGGAAACCTCAGTTCGGGGAGGAGGAGGGGACCCATCATCGCCCCTACCCACGGTCGGGCACCATCACCATCCGCCTTGTATACACGGCCGTTGGCTTTTGTATCCCCGTCGTCGAATTCCCATGCCCATGATAGACGGTCTCTTCACACAATGCTTAATTGCGCCGACCTCTTGCCGCCTCGCAGCCGTCCAATGATGCCAGTTCGGTGACAGGACTCCGGCGAAAGCCGAAAAAGGCGGGCCGTTCCCCCGAGGCTCCCCGCGACCGATCCAACGTCGGCAGAACGCCCGCACCAACAGGCTTTGCGCCCGATCATTCGAACCTGTGATGGAGTATGCTGAACAATAAGCGGACAGTGCCACATGGATGGTCTGATCAGTCCGGCTTTTTTTTAGCGGACCGTTCGGCGCCGAGTGCCATTTGAACCTGCACTCGTCTTGTGCAAGTGGTCCGCTTTGGCATGGACAGTTGGTGGAGCGGAAAAGTATGGTCCTGTATCTTGAGCACAAGGATGCGATAGCTGGAATTCTGCTCGATCGGGCGAAGCAACGCCGCACGATCTACTACAGCGAGTTGGGCGCGGCGCTCGGCATTCCAGCCCAAGGCCCATGGAAACCAATTCTTGACGAGATCTCTCGGGAAGAAACGTCAGCTGGTCGGCCAGACATCACATATCTCGTTGTCTCAAAGACCACGAACTTGCCAGGCCAAATAGGCTTTACGGCTGCGAAGCCGCCTTCGGCCGCACAAACGAAGAGAGCGCTCGAGACGATTGAAGCTGTCTTTGACCACTACCACAAGTAATTCTCTACTAGTCGACGCAATGCGTTGATCGCGCCCGTTTCAGGATTATGTCCCCTTTCGGACACGTTAGATCTTCTGAATTTGCGGGGCACGCGACAGGTGTAACCTACAAGACTTGGTGGGCAAACGAGTTGCACCAAACGCAGAAGGGCTTCGATGCGGTTACAAAGAAATTTGCAGCCACAACTTGACAGGGCAAGGTACAGCAGAGGTTCGACCGAGCTTTCCAGTTCGGCAGCGACGATCCGGCCGATCCAGGGGCGACCGCCCGCGTTCTCACGATCATGCTCGCCGGCGAACACTAAGCTCTCGACCGCCCCTGGCGAGGGAGAACGAAATTTGCGGCTCTTGCACCGCCGCTGTCGCTATGTGAGATCGATGATAGTGGAAGACCGCTACATCTCGGTTCCCGCCGCGCGAACTCTTCGTTCGAGCGCCCGGACGATACTCGCGCTACCTGTCCCTTGCACATATTCGAGACGATCTCTTACCTTATCGAAAGCACGATAAACTGCGTGTTTGGCGGCACCCCACACGAATAAGATGACATCTGCCGTTGCTGCTGATGTGGTGCCTTCGCCCGCAGCATGATCCGTCACTATGACGACATGGGCTTGCGTGCGATGTTCGATTTGCGCGGCGGCTTCTCGCGCCGCACGTTCATGCAACGATACTATTGCGATCTTCTTGAACCCCGCCGCAAGCAGAGGATCGTCCGCAGATTCGAGGGGTTGCCAATCTCCACCGAGTGCTTTGTCGGTCGTGGCCACGTCCAGGCCGAGGCGGCGACCTAGCCGATACCAAAGATGCCGGTCGGCGACAGAAAACCCTTCATGGTCAATGTTTATGAGGCCGGCACCCGCGTACCATACGGCAAGATAGTCTTGAGCGGTACTCTGCTCAGTGAGAAGCTCTAGTGCTTCTCCAAGCCAGGCAAGGCGCGAGCGGACCGGCCGGGCTTCCCACCAGCGCGTGACTGCGGTTGCGACCACGCCCTCCAAGCGGCCGTCGAGACGCAGCAGTGCGTCCGCCATGGTGAGCAGCAACTGTCCGTCTATCAGATCGGTGGACAGTGCGCGGCTCGAAGACCAGATGTCGAGCACCGCCTGATAGAGTGTAAGGCGTTCTCGCCGCGGAAACCGCTCCTCGCAGACATAGGCGTCGATGACTGTCGTCAGGACCTGATCAGCCTGGGCGCGCTTCTTCGTATCCGCTGTGATGTCCGAGTCCGTGAAGAGTTCGATGACGAAGTCGCCGTCACCCGGCTCGCAGGCGTCGGGCATCAGAGCGGCGTGCTGGAGGAAAGCCGCCAAGGGCTCGTATGCGCTGGTCGCAATGAGCGTAGGAACGTCCGACCAGCCGAGCGGCAGCGTGGGTTCGGCCGTGACCTGGACCCGCTCGGCTCTGTCCGTTTCACCCTCGGCAACAGGAGGCTCGACGGGCTCTACAATTGGCGACGCGACCGCCTGGGCTGTGGTCTTTGCAAGCTGTTGCGGCGCGGGTTCTGAAGCTGGCTGCGGCGCGATCGCCGTCAGACTCGCGGCGATCGCCGCAACGACCGTATCGCCCGAAAAACGGATTGCCAGTTCATGGAGCCGGAGTGCGTCTTCCATGACCGCCGCCTCATAGGCCGCCATGCGCACGACTGCTGTATCGGCATCATCCGCAGGATGATCGGCAAGCCCGGCAAGCCGGTCACATAAGGGCAGATAAGCCGCGAGGGCAGTCTTGATGTCCCCGGTAGCCTCGTGATCAGCCAAAAAGACCGCATGGTGGGCCATGAGCACACTTTCGACGACGCGCTGGGGCACCTGCATCGACAGCAGGATGTCTAGTTGCGGATTATCGACGATCGCCCGATCGTCGCCAAAAGCCGCCGCGAGGCGAATGCGCATCGATAGCGCATTGGACGCGGTATCGAGTTGACGCTGGTCGATTTGGTCGATCGCCTGGAGCGCCGTGTCCCGGTCGCCAGTAGCGAGCCCCAGCGTGAACTGGCGGCGCAGCATTTCAAGGGTCGGGCGCAGCTGCGACTGGCGGGCGGGTGCTTGCGCGATGACCGCGCGCATCGTGGCCAGGCGCGCGATGAGATGATTCGTGTCCGCCGGACGGCTGTGCCAGCGGAAATAGCCGTGGGGCGACTGCGCCAGCAACAGCGACCCCATTTGTCCGCTCGTGCCGCTCTCCGTGACGATCGATGGCGCGGATTCCCAGCCGAAGCTCGGGAGAACCCAGCACCGCAGATCCTCGATCACGCGCCGAAGCTCCTCCGCCGTTGGACCGAGGGTCACCCACATGACATCCTGCCGGCGAGGATAGGGGAGAGACGCGGCCTTGCCGCCGAGCGCCGCGGCGATCTCGCCGGCGAGCGGATGGTCGGCGGAAACGTTGCCGTTTTGGGATAGCGAAAAAGCCAAATCCCCAGGAAGTCGCGCACCAAACATGTCGAGCATCGACATGATCGTGTTGTTGTCGTTCATGCAAGCGTCTTCCAATGACGGTCGAACTCGAGATAGGCCGCCGCAATCTTTGCGGGCACCCCATTGCCGACGACGCTGTGATAGACGACCTTTTCGCCGCGCACGCGAACTCCGAAATGGGTGAGGTTCATCGATCCCTCAATGTAGAAGGTTGGTGCGAGAATGCCCTTTTCGTGGAACTTGTTGTCGCCGAGGCGACACGCCACGCGCGATGCATTCCTAAGCGCCGGGGTGCTCATGAAGGCGCCCGAGCGGTCATTATCGGTCGTGAGCAGTCGCACCTCGAGCTTGCTCGAGAGCACGCTCAAATAATCCGAGAAACGGATCCATGGCTGCTCGGCGAGACGCGGAAACAGCGCGGCAAAGTCCCTAAAGCGGTTATCGAACAGGTCGAAATCGGTGATCCAGGGGCTTGCAAAATAGGCCGGCCGGTCATGCACCCCCAAGAGCAGGAGCGACGCCAGCGCCGAGCGCAGCAGGTCGGGAAGCGGCCAGCCTCCACCGTGGGTCCAGATGTCGCGGCTTTGCAGCACGGGTCGCATCACCGCACTCCCATGTTGCGGATTTCGACGCCCACGCGCCAGCCGTCAGGATTGCGCGACACGCCGCTCAGGATAGGCCAGACGAGCAGATAATCGCGCTCAAACGGCTCCGTGAGGAGCGTCTGCAGCGCCCGCGCGATTTCCCCCAGGTCGTCGACGGCGCCGATGATCTCAACCCTGTCCTCGTTCGCCAGCAGAGCCTGGAGCCGCTCGACCCAACCCGGCGCTACCGAGAGCGACGGCGTCTTAGGCCCCGAAGCGCTTAGCCAGTGGTCAGTCAGTTCCCGCGAAGGACGAAAGTCGCCTGCGAAGCGATTGGTGTTAGCAAGGCATTGCGGACAGCTGTCGTGGCAGCCGGGCAGCAGAAAATCCTGGATCCGCGCGAACAGCTGTACCTCTGTTGGCTGTTGCCCGGTCTTGCGCTCGATCATCGCCGAGAAGCGCCGCCGAACACTGGGGGAGTCGACCAACAGATAGGCGAAAACGCGCGCATCGATGGGCGCACCAAGCCGCCCTTCTCTGTTCGTCCACAAGCGGTTAAGGGCGTCGAACCAAGCGTCGGTGGTCGAGTCGCTGCTCTGTTGGAGCAGGTGGCCGGTCACTGCAACGACAATTTGGCGCGATGCACCAAGGCCCGCCTCTTCCAAAGTCCTAGTGAGGCCCGCTTGCGCGGAGAGAGTTTGCTGATAGCCCCGCGCACGCCTGACCGTGTCGAAGGCGTCTGCGAGCACCTCCGGCGTGCGGGCGCCTGCTGCGACGGCGACCAGGCTCTTGCTAATGTGCGCGCGGGTGCAGAAGCCAAGCGCGTGCGTCAGCGCCCGCTCGAACGCACCGTCACCGTCGAGCGACGTCTGCACGAAAGCTTCGATCTGCCCGATGCCGCCGGGCGCGCTTTCCGAAATGACGATCCGCGGATTCCCGTCATCGCTGAGGACATCCACCATGAGATCACCCTCGCCGACGTCGGTCGCAATGGCATGGACGGCGCTGAGGCAGGCCTCGGCGAGCGTTCGTAAATGGCGCTGGCGCAGCCAGGCCTCGAAATCCTCGCCGAGATCTGACCAAAGCGCGGTCTCGGCGCGCGAGATTTCTACGCCGCAAGCGGGGTCGGACCAGAGCGCCTCGAGCCGCTGACGCGTCTTGCCGCCGGCATCATGATCGTCAGCATCGTGATCGTCGAGCGCCGAAACGCTGAACATACGCGAAAGCACTCGCCCGATCGACGCTACCCGCTTGCTGGAGAGTCGCTCCTGCGCCACCTTCAGGCTGCACTTGCCCTTGAACGCCGTCGCGGTGAGCATCGCAAGGCTGGTTTGCCACAGCCATTCGAGCGTAAAGCTGCTCGCCGCTTCACGCAGCAGCGACGAGTCCATGAGCAGATGCTTGAAATAGTCCTGGCGCAGCCGGCCCATGGTCGCCTCATCGAGCGACGGGCGGGAGCGCAGATGCTCTTCGCGAATCTGGAATACAAGGGCGTCTACCGTCTGCTCAAAGCCGACGAACTCGCGTACGTTCTCGCCATCGTCCGAAGTTGACGTGAGCAGGACGGTACCGCGGCGTTCAACGCCGCGGTTCATTAGGATGTCGAAGCGGCCTTCACTGGTGCGACGGCGAATCAGCACTGCATTAAGGTCGCCGTGAAGATAGGCGCGCGTGTCGTCGAAGACGTCTTGCCAGTGTTGCCGGTTGAACAAGGGAAGCGAGCGCCCATCGCCGACACGCTCGGCGCTATTCACCCAGAGCCAGGCGGCATTGCTACTGTCCTTGACGTCGCGCGGCCGCTCGACCAGCGGCACGCGCAGCGGCTGGAGTGCTGCCGAGGCCCGGTCAGTGCCGATGGCGAGACTGTCGGGGAAGAACTGGCGCGCCGGCACCATGACTGGACTGGGCGCGGTGAGAAGCTGCTCGGACCCGGCGAGCCAATAGCCGCGCTCCTGGCGGCTTACCGAAAAGCGCTTGGAGACGCGCCCCGGACAAGATTCAATGAGTTGCGCCGCGATCCCGCGGGTTTCAGTGTCCTTGTTCGTCCCCGGAAAGTCGACCGTCACATCCGACGCCGCGAGATCGGCAAAGGATGCGGCGGGGATGAAGCTTGGAAGCGGCTGGCGCGCAGCGCTGTCCTCGCGATCATTGCTCCGGCGTAGATCGGCGAAACGCCATTCCGCCTCGAGCTTGCGCAGCAGCGACGGCACGGCGTGGCGAAGCACTGGCCGTGGCGCTTCCCAGAGCATCGTGTCGACGACCCGATCGATGTCTTCGTCGCTCGCGGAACTGAACCGCTGGGTATGGCGCACCACCCAGCCTAGATCGCGGCGGAAGGCGGCATAGTCGTCGCCGAGATCGAGCAGGCGGCGCAGCAAGGCGACCGCGCGTCCGCGCGCGCCGGCGTCATACTTGCCGGGGCGCCGCAAATAGCGCACCGGATCCGCTGCGCCCACCCGCCGGCCGAGCCAGTCGAGCAGGAAGCTCGTCGCCTGGACATGCTGCACATAGGGATTGAGCAATGGCACCTTGATTGGTTCGACATCCGGCTGGAACAGGCGCTCGCTGTTCTGAAACAGCCAGCGGTCGCGGCCCCAGTCCGACAAGATCACGAGCGTCGTCGGTCGCGAACCGCGCGTGCGCCCCGCCCGACCCTTGCGCTGCAGGAAGGATGCAATGCTGCGCGGCGCCTTGTGGTGAATAATGGCGCCGACATCGGGGTCATCGTAACCGACCTCGAGGCTCGCGGTGGCGACGATGATGTCGGAGGAGGTATCGGCGCCTGGGTCTTGAGAGCTGCAGCGGCTCACTCGAGCGCCCTGGCGGAGGTCATAGCCGAGCGTATCTGGCAGCGACCAAATCTGGCCATCCGCAAGCATTGCGCGTTCGGTCGACTGGCTTACCGTCTGGCCGGATTTGTCCGGCGGCAGCCGATACTGGGCCAAGCGGTTCCATTCAGCGTCATCCAGATCGGGGAGCCAGCGGTTGAGGCTGTCAAGTTGATCCGTAAAGCCGAAGACCTTGCGCAGATATAGCGACCGACCGGCAAGGCTCGTCCCCGGCGGATAGCTGACATGGGCGGGTGTCAGCAGCCGCGATTGTAACATGGCCGCCTGGATCGACGTGGCGAGCAGCGAGGCGCCGGACGCAGCATCGCCCTTGACGATGACGGTGTAATCGCGGCCTTCAGCTTCGAGTTCGTCATCCATCGGGGTGCATTCGACCACGCGTTCGGGATTGACGCAGCCGATCGTTGCGAGATGTTTGGGCGCGTCACGCAGTGTTGCCGACAAACCGACGACATGCAGTCCCTTAAGCCGCGCCGCCTGACGCCAGCGCGCGATGATCCAGGGCGCTTGGGCGCCGCTCAGCCCGCTGTAGTTGTGGACCTCGTCGAACAGGAACAGCCGCGGCTTCTCTTCGACTCCGATGCCAAATGTCTTGGCCCAAGCCGGATTGCCGAGCTCTCGATGCATCATCTCGAGCGACAGGAACAGGATATCGGGCGGATTGGCCTGCAGACCTTCGCGGGTCAACTGGATGACACAATCGGAGATCTCCGGCGGCTCGTCGAGCGCGTCGACGCGATAAAGGGTGGTCCGTCCGGCCTTGCGATCGGCATCCAGCCAGACGAGTTCGCCACGGCTGACATGAAAGGGCGCGCGAAGGAAGGGCACCACCCATCCGCGATTGTGTACGCGCTTCCATTGTTTGAGGAACCGGCTCTTGTCCCCAAGATCAAACTGGTCGGCGGGCGGAAGATCCCCCAGCAAAGCCCCGACCGTGATCGGCCGAATGCCATTGGCCTTTAGGACTGTGCTGAGTTTGCCCGCCTCGGAAATCGCTTCACGGAGCTGATCGGCGAGTAGGACATTTCGCGGATAGACCGCAATGACCTTGGTGAAGCGATTGGCCGATCTGCCGAGGTCGCCAGCGATCGCGGTGAAGGCGGGAATGTAGAACGCTTTAGTCTTTCCCGCACCGGTGCTGGCGCAAACCACCGTCCCGCTTTGCTCCTCGGCGCCATAGGATCGGAAAATCCGCTCGAAGGAGCGCACCTGGAACCCGGCGAAGGAGAAGGCGCCTCCTCCATCTGGCCGGGACGCGAGAGCTTCAAACACTGCGCGCTGGAAGGTCGGCTGTGACGCATACGCCGCCATGCTGGCCCATGCGGTGTCGGCGGTGATGCCGATCGCTGGATAGCGTCGCGGTGCGAGATGGAGCTTGATGTCGGCGACAAGGCGGCGGCCGCTCGCCCAGTCCTGATAGCCGAAGCGCTGGCGCAGATGCGCAAGCAATCGAAGCCCTTCGGCAAAGCGGCTGCGGACGCGTCCCGAGCCATCGGGCACCAGATGCAGGAGGTCGGCGCGCCGCATCTGGGTCAGCAGGGTGCCAAGCTCGAGGCCGTCGGTGGCAAGCGCATCCCATGCCTCGCGCAACGGATCGGGCGCGTCGGTCTCGATGAGAGCCGAAAGGTCGGCTTCGTCGAAGGCGACATCGTAGAAGCCCCAATTCTGGAGCCGCTGCTCGCATTCTTCGATGAAATTGAGGAAGTCCGAAACGAATGTCGGCGATGGGATGGTCATTTAGAGCCCGACCTTCAGCATTGACCAGACTGCCGGATTGGCACCAAGGAATGCGAGCACCTCGGCATTCTGGAGATCCTTCGCCTTCGCGCGACCGCTCGCCGCATCAATCATGAACTTGCCGGCATGCCCTTCGAGACCTAAATTGGCGATCGAAGCCGGGATGCGCGCGGCGTTCGCTACATAGACTTCTGCCGCATCTGGAGACGTGGGCGGAGTGTCGCGCCAATCTCCGAGCCGCGCGATTGCGGCATTGAGCGCTGCTGCACCAGGAAGGGATGCGCGTTCGGCGGCTTCGGCCAGCGGCTGGTAGCGTTTTCCCTGTTCGTCGACCAGCGTCCGCCAACCCTTGGTAACAGCGTCCGACGTATTTTGCAGGCGCTCGTTGATCGCAGTTAGCGTGACGTCAGCCTGCTTGCGATCGAAACCCGCTCCGGTTTCGAGGCGCGCTTTGAATCGCGCTGCGCTAGCAGACACCTGCGCAAGGCCCTGTTTGGCCTTTTCGACAAAGTTTGCGCCTTCGACAGCCTCAAGCGCCGAACTCAGGCTGCGCAATCTTTCGGCAAGGTCAGCTGAGCTCCTGAGCTTGTCGCGGATCGCGACCATCTCTCGCAACTGGGTGGCGCGCTTCTCCTTGTCGGGGATGCCTTTCATATATGCGATAAGGTCTGAGATCCGGCTCATGCCACGACCTCCTGCGCAACGTCGCTGATCCGTCTCAACTCAGCGACAATCTCGCCCTCGATCACGTCGGGGTCGCCCTCCCCACTCATATGAGCTTGCTTCGCCTCGGCAAATTCGTTTGCTGCTTCGATCAGGAGCCGACATCGCTCGACTATGGCCGCGACTTCAAGAAGCGCCTGCGGATCGAACAGCAAGACATCAGTGTCGTTTGCCCCTTCCGCGACCGCGGCGGCGTTCACCAACATTTGGGCCATAGGCGCACTGCGATCGGCAATCTTGTCGCGTTTGAAGAAGTCGGTATCGGTAGTTGGCCAGCGGAAGGATGACTTTAAAAGCTCGATGAGTCGAACCATGTCCGCGATGAAATCGACGAAGCCAGCATAATCTCCGCCGGTTGCAAAACCGTTGCGCGCCAGCACATGATCGATCTTGTGAAGCAACTCGCCGATCGCTTCGCGCTCGGTCGCGATCGCGTCGGGTAGCGCTGCCCAGGCCTTGAGTCCGTCGAGCGCTTGGTAGCGCGACTTCCAGTATCCCGCCGAAAAGCCGGGGGGAAGGGGCGCGATCGAGGGATCACTGCGCGCCTCGGTGATTGCCTCTATGATCACCTGGGGGTCGATGACGAGTATGCCGCCCGTCGCCCCTTGGGGAAGATTGGTCTCCTCGACGAGAAATGATTGCAGCATGCGCCGCCGCTCTGGCAGGTCGCTATAGAGTTTGCGTAGCGGATCGGTGAGTACCGTTGGCAGCTTTATCGCCTCGATAGAAGTCACGTGTGACAAGGCGGCTGGCGTATCGCGCGGCAGTTCGGCGCGGCGCTCGATAATCGCCGACATGCACAAGAACTTAGTTGCGTGCTTTATCGGCACGGTCGTTGAAAGATCTACGGGATCGAGCGAGGCAAGCATCGCGTCCTGGTGCTTGCGCAGCCAGCGCGCCACAATCCTCTTGTAGCGCTCGCCTTGCGGAAAGTCCCACGTTCCTCTGCCTTCGACCCCATGATGGGTCAAGGCGACTATGAGATCATGGCTGTCTTGGGTGCGCTCGAAGGCGAAGGAGACCCTGTTTGGCACGGCCTGGGTGGCGGAGTCCTGGATACGTATCGAACCACGATTTGCCTCACGCAACAGACGTTGAGCGGGCGCCGCCGGAGACCGGATGTCGTCGAGCGGAAGCGCACCTTTCAAGAAATCGAGCAGCATCTCCTGATAGTCTCTTGGGGTCTCCAGCTTGTCACCGGACCACCAGCGCTCAAGCCGGTTGAGAAGATCCGTGAGCTGCTTGTGTGTGGCGGCATCGACCGGGGCTGGTGGCGGTGGGGGCACCACTGCGTCGCTGCCGGTGGCTTGGCCGCCGGCACCCTTTGCGCTCGCAGCCGGGTCGCGAACCGTCTGGATCGGTTCGCCACCGGCGGCCTTAGTGCTGAACTCCGGCAGACTGAACGGCTTAAGCAACGCATTCAGGTCGCTGGCAATGTCAGGTACTCTGGTCTTGCGTGTCCACGCTTCGACCAAGAGGCGCAAACGTGTCTGATCGCCAGCCGCCCATCCGCCGAGATAGGTTTCGGCGAGCGTTTGCCAATCGGTTGGGGGCTGTCGGCTGATCGGCAGGGTCAGAGGATAGCGGTCGCCTTGGTCGAGCGCATCGATATGGCGCATCACCGGTTTGGTAATATGATCGAGCAGGCCACGTTGGGTCGGGCGAACGCCTGTCTGCGACTTATCAAGATGGTCGAGCAGATAAGGTGCGGTCCCCGGCCGGAAGGGAAACAAGCCAACGACCGTGTCGCCAAAGGCGACACTGCCGAACGCTGCATGACAGGCCTCTCTTACCGGGCAGTCGTCACACGCGCTGACGCTCACATCGCCCCCCAGTTGCCGATGATCGGCGATTAGGGCGACCTGCGGTTCCGGCAGGCGCGCGGCATTCAGATAGCGCGCGATGAAACGATCAATCTCCGCATTATCGTCGGCCCAGAATGCAGCGGTCGCGTCCTCGGAAAAGGATAGAATCAGGCCGCTGCCGGCAACGCGTTGATATTGGTTGTCACGCAGACGCTGGTAGGCCTGCTCAGTCATCCCGAGGACCGACGTGAGATCGCAGAGGCTGGCGTCGTCCTGCGGTTCGACCGCGTTGACGACTTCGTCGTCGAGCACCGAAAGCGTCGAGACATCTTCGATCAGCAGCACTAGCCGTTTGTTCTCTTTTTGCAAATCTTGGCGGATTGAACGCAGAATCGTTGAGAGTGCCGCGTTGCCGAGGCCGGTCAACTCGCGCAGCGCGGCGCGCAGGCTTTCGTTGCAGAGGCGCGCCGCCTCTTGGGCGGACTCCGGCTCCTCCGCGAACTCGTCGATCAGCCGGCGGACATTGGCTGTGTTGAGGCTGTGGCTGCGCTGTTGCGGATTGTCGATCCGGAACTCGTCCGCTGTGAAGGGCGGAGAGCTCTCGCGGTCGCGTACTTCGCTCGGGCTGATCAACTGCTGGATATTGCGGTCGATCACCCCGCCCTCGCGGCAGAGCCAGGCACCGAAGCCCTCGGCGTGGAAAGCTTCGGCGAGATGGCGGATCGTGCGCGGCAGCGGCGGCCTGCCCGCCTCTTCCCAGCGAACACCGAGTTCGAGATGGAGTTCGGTCGCAAGCTTCTTGCGCGCCTCCTTCTCGGAGATGCGGTCGATCGCGGATTGCACCGGCTCAAGATATTTGTGAAAGCGGCGGGGCAGTTGCTCGACGAGTTGCTCGAGCGCATCCTTGAGGCTTCCGGTGCGCCGCCGCACGAGCACAGGCAGCACATTGGCAAACTGTCCGGTTTTCAGCGCGTGGTCGTAACGCAGTTTCACCCAGTTAATGAGATGCGACTTGCCGGTGCCGGGCGCGCCGTGCACCAACACGACATTCTCGCGCGCGCTCAAGCGCGCAATATGCTCGAACACCTTAGCGTCGGTGAGCGTACGTTCGGTGTCGCCGACGCGGACGTGCGACATCGGCGCATGCGTGGCGAGGAAGCGCGAAACGCTTTCGTCGCCCATCGCGGCGACAGTCCGCACTGTTGCCTCGAGATTGGCATCGGTCCAGCACGGTTGCCCCAATCTGGTGGGCACGACGATCGGCTCAGCCATTGATGCGAGTTCCCTTGGCCGGGGCATAGCGCACGCTGGAGACACGGTCGGACTTCAGATGAACCCCGTCCCGCGGCGGTGCAGCCTTGGCGATACTCAGGCCATCGCTATCGAGCGGGCAGTTGAGCGTTAGCACTCCGTCGAGATGAAGGTCGACTAACGCATGCGACAGACCGAGTGAAATCACGCGGGTGGATCTGTCCCAGTTCGGATTGGCTCTCAGGAAGAGATGCCCTCCGTCAAGTTCGGGGCATTGCTGAGACAATCTGTCCATGAACGCGTCAATCGAAAGATCACGCTCCGAGTTGAAGACGGCAGGAAGTTGCCTCGCCAAACGCTCATAAGGGTTTGGGTGGAAGCGTTCCTCGCCGTCGTGCCAGCCTAGCCCGCTATAGCGAAACCAGCGCCGGAAGCCGCGATACTTGCTATCGTTGAACCGGTTCGGCTGCTTGGCTCCGCCGAACACTTCCCGCTCGAAGCGCGCTTCCCAATGGTCTCCCGCCTCTTTGCCAGCTGCAGCTGACTCGTCCCGCCCGAGCAGGAAGGCGTAGAAGAGCCCAAACCAGGGTTCGATCTTGTCGTCGCGCAGTACTTTGTCGTCAATGGCTTCGACCACAGCCCTCCGAGCGGAGCGGTTGTCGCGAGTGCGGCTGGCGCGGATCATACCGTCAGCATGGTCCTCGATGAGATCAAGTTCCCGCGCCGCCGTGATCGCGCGGCCCGCCTGGTCACTCTTGCTGGTCCGCGCCGGAAGCCCCTCTGGCTGGAGCAGCAGGCGTATCGTCGACGAATCGAGCTTGCGATCGCTCATTGAACGGACCACTTCGAGCAGCATTTCGACGCGAGCAGGGGTAGCTTCAGAGTCCGTGAACATTAGATTTGTGTCCGCCATTCGTCATAGGATGGAAAGAAGAACGCGCCCTCATGGGTGAGCAGGACGCGGTCATTGGCATCAGTGATCTGCGCATCCTTGGGGAAGAGATGCGAAATCCGCGCCCCAGCGCGCAACCGAAGCACCGCGCGATCAGGTATGCGCCCATGGATGGCGACGACATGCTTGTCGGGATCTATATTGAGCCTGCCAATCTCCCGCGTGTCATCGAGACGATAGAAGTGCCGGCTGGCGGGGAGGAGTCGCACCGCCACCGCCGTCGTCAACTGCCCAAGAAGGTCGGGTGCGCAAAGGAACTGGAGGAGCCGCTGCTCACTGATTAGGTCGGCCACGCGATCGGCCAACGCGCCGATCGCCTTCGCGCCGTTTGAGAAGATTTCTGAGGAGACGATGTCGAGCCTTGGCTTGGTCGGCCCCAGCGGATCGAAGTCCAACGCTGGGATCGAATAGCGATCGAGCGGTTCGTTGCGGCAGGCAATGCAGCCGCCACAGGCAATGATCGTTTCGGCGCCATATTCGCGGCGCAGCAGCCGACAGATCTTGGCCGTGCCTGCGAGATAGTCGTCGAGCGCCCTGATGCCGCGGCCTGCCTCGCGCAGATCGTGTTCGCGCGGCGATTTGAGTAGTTCTGCGATCCGAGGATCACTTGGCACGAAGTTGCAGCGTAGGCGCACGCGCTCGACCCGCCCTTCTGGAAGAGTGCTGTCCTCTTCGAACTGGAGGTCAACGAGGTCGATCAAGCGGGCGCGCGCCATCATCAGCAACAGCCGCTTGTTCCATCGGATATTCTCGCCATAGCTGCGCCCACCCATCAGCCGCTCGTGCTTGGCATTGGTCGGAATGTTGAGAATGCCGCCCTCCTCGTCGCGCGCCGCACCCAACATCGTCTGCCAGCGCAGCGAGATGAGGTCAGCGCCGAGCATTTTGGGCAGCAGGCTCGTCGCTACTGTCCGATCCTTCGGCATCAAGGGTATCCAAAGCGCGATGGACTTCGCGCCATCGCGCCCGCCGCGCCCGACTTCCTGGTAGTAGCGATGGACATTTTCGGGGTAGCAGGCGTGAACGACGGCGCGGACATCGGCCTTGTCGACCCCCATACCGAAGGCGGAGGTCGCCACCATGATCTCGATCTCGTTGGCTCGCCACGCGAGCAGCAGCCGGCGTCGATCAGCGCCAGAGGTATCGCCGTGAAAGCATTCTGTCGCAGCAAACCCGATCTTGACAAGCATGTCGCGGAGCCGAACAGCCTCGCTGACCTCGGTTACATAGAGGATCAGCGGACGAGGCAGATGGTGAAGTGCCTCGACTAGCGCCGCCTCGCGATCATCGGGCATCGTGAAGCCACTGCTGAAATAGGAAATCTCCGGGCGCAGTCGCTGGCAGGCGAATTGTCGCCATAGATCGCCACCGAACATCGCGCGCAGCAGGTCGAGGCAATGCGGGGTGAACGTCGCCGAAAGGAGCAGAGTACGCAGCGAGCCTCCGCTAGACTTCAGCCATTGGCTCCGGCGGAGTGCGAGTAACTGGAATTCCACGCGGAAATGCCCACCCCAGGAATCGATGATATGGGCTTCGTCGACCACCAACGTGGCGAGGCGACCTGTGGCCGCCAGATCATCGATCACTGGACGCAAGCTGCCTGACACCAAGGATTCAGGCGATGCGAAGAGTAATCGGCAACTCCCATCGCGCAAGGCGGCGCGCACCGCTGCGGGATCGCTTACAGTGTCGTTGGCGGAATAATAGCGCGGGCCGAGATGCGGGAAGTCGGCCAAGATTTCCTTGGCGGCGATGTACTGGTCGATCGCGAGCGCCGTGGTCGGTACGACAACGATCGTAACACCGGCGCTGAACCGCGCGGCAAGTTGGAAGCTTAAGCTCTTGCCCGCGCCGGTCGGCAAGCCCAGCAAGGTGGTCGAGCCGGGCGGTGCCGTCAGCGCCTGCCAGCAGGCCTCCTTCTGCGCTGCGGAGTGCCAACTGCGCATTTGCCCTTTTGATAGCGACCACAGCCACGGCTCTGCGGGGAGGCTCTCGTCGGGTGTCGCCAACAAGGGCGGTTCGTCAAGCCCCTGGCCGTCGGGCCAGATCTCTTCGGCCAGCCAATCCGGGCAATATGGAGCAACGATCAGATCGCCTGCCGCGGAAAGCGTGACCCCGCATGCCTCGCCGACGGCGGCGAGTTCGGACGTCCAGTTCCCGATGAAGAGCCTCCCGCGCGACCAGCGCACCGCCTGCCGCAACAGTACGCCATGATCGAGCGTGGGCGTGGAACAACGCTTGAGCAAAGCCAAGAAACGCCAACGGGGATATTCGGGGTGCCAGGTCGAGGGCGGCGATACGATCATCTCGGGTGCAGTCCCGGTCGAAAGAGCGGCGCGAAACTGCTGTGCTAGGGTTGGTCCTACCGTCGAAGAGGCAAAGCTCGCCATGTCAATCCCGCACGTTGACGGCGAGAAAGCCGATCGCGTCGACGACAATGTCCCAGCTGTCGATCAGCGCGGAGTAGCGCTCCAACATATCCGCTTCCGCTGCTCCGGCGGCATCGCCCCCTTCAGTCAACTGACGCCGTTGGAGCGCAATGCGTTCGCGTTCGGAAGCCAGCGGCTCGGCCAATTCCTTTGCGAAAACCTGTCTTACGGTGGGGATGTCGTGCTCCATTGCGTGATTGAGGCAGGTCGACAGATCGCCATCGGCGCGCCGGACGAACTGCTGAACCTCGTCGCCGCTAAGATCGCGCCAACGCGGCCCCTCACCCTTCGCGGACAGTGAATTGCGTAGGGTGGCCAGTTGCTGTCCATCGACCTTCTGGCCCTGGAACAAGGGCACGAACAACGGCCGCCGCCGTGTCCCGAAGATTGCTTCCGCGAGGTTCAAAAGACTTGGCGAGATGTCGCGCGTGTCGAGGCGCGGTCGCGCCGCGATAATCATCTCGAGGCCGATAAAGCTGGTCGCGCCCGCGGCTTGGCAGGCAATCGCGTAGGTCCGCCCGGTCAGACGATGGCCCAGTGATTTGACTACAGCATCAAACAGCGGATTGCCGTAGGTGAAAAATTCTGCGTCGCGCTGCCGCTGAGCGAGCGCGCGCCGGAATGTGCCGATGCGCTTGCGAAGCTCGCCATCAGCGTCCTTGTCAACTATAGTGAGTTCCCCGTGCCGGACATTCTCGGGCCGCAGGCACCAAAGGCCCTCGGATCCGTCCGCGCTCTCGTGCCTTGAAACGCCCTTGCCGCCAGCCAATAGCCGAAAATAGTCGAGAAAGGCGGCCTCAAGCGCGGTCTCAATTCCCGGCGCCGGCGTGTGAATGAAACGTTCAGCGCGCGCCGCATGATACGAGGCTTCATCGAGCAGTGCCTCGCTATCGTCGCGAACGCGCTCTTCCGCGGCAATCGCCTTAAGCCGCGGTATTAGGTCATGCATCTCATCCTGACCACCCGTGAGCGCCGCATTGACGATCTCGTCCTGGAGGTGGCGCAACGCGAATTCTAGGCCGCTGACCGACGTCCCGAACAGGTCGAGTCCATCATGGTAGCAGGCAAAAAGGCCAGATTCCCACGCGCCGGCGCTGACGCAGATATGCGAAACGACTTGGTTGGAAATGGCCTCGCGGCCAAGACGGTCAAGGCGACCGATGCGCTGCTCGATTACCGCGAGGTGCCAGGGGAGATCGGCGTGGACGAGACTATGTGCGAACTGGAAGTTGCGCCCCTCTCCGCCGCTTTCATCGCTGACCATGATCGAGACATTGGATTCGGCACGGAAGCGCCGGACATTTTCCTCCTTGGTCATGTCGTCGAGATCGCTGCGGAACTCGGTCACGACCTTCTCGCCGAACGTGTCCTTGAGGAGCGTAGCGAGTCTTTGTGCAACGCCGGGGAAGCCTGCAAACACCAGCGTCTTCCGGTCGGCGGCGATCTCTCCGCGCAACAGTGAGACCATCGCATCACAGCGGGCCGATGACGACTGCGATGATCGCCAGTTGGACGCCAGACGGAGACCGGCTGACAACAAGCGGGGATCGACGTGCGCCTTGACGCCCGCGCAGGCGGTGTACAGTTGGACGGCCCAGCGCTCACCACCCAGACCAACTACCGCATTCAGCATCTCCCGGCCATAGGAGTTGACTGTTGCCGCCTGTGCATCGCGCAGCGCGGTTAGCACCTCCAGCGTGGCGATGGGATCGACCAGCGCTTGCAGAAGGATGCGGCTGAACGGACGTAGGATATCGCGCGACAGGCTGGCGTCGGCGGCGAGCGCCGCAAGCATTGCCTCGGCTGCAGTGACTGCCTCGCCTTCGATCTGATCGGGCTCGTAGCGAAGCGGCGTCGATATGCGGGTAATCGCCGCCAGACGATCCTGGCTGATTAGGCGTTCTCGACGATTGCGAAGGATACGACGATTGACGCGATATCGCTCCGATACTGTTAGATGAACCTCTCGCGCAAGGGACGCAGCGCGCTCTGGCTCGGCTTCGGCGGCGGCAAGCAACGCGTGAAGTTGCTCGTCTTCTCGAAGGATCGGTAGCGACACCAGCCGATCAAGGCGCGCGATTACATCTTTATTGGTGGCCTCGCCGCTCACTAGGTCTGCGATATCGTGCGACAGCAGGTTGAGCCGGCGCCCGAGCGGTTCCTGTGCTTCGTAGATGGCGAGGAATGCTTCTTCGCCGGTACCGTTCTTGGCATAGGTCCGCGGGTCGAGCAGCGCGAGAAGGCGATAGAGTTCGGACTCTCGCCGCCGAACTGGAATAGCGCTAAGCAGCAAAAGGTCACGCGCGCTGCGCGAAAGTTGCTCCACCATGTCGTAGAGGTGCGGCGCATTGAGTAGATGATGGACCTCGTCGACCACCACCAGATCCCAGGGAACTGCCAGCAGATCTCCGTCGAGACCGTCGAGCGCAAAATTGGTCGAGCAGATGACCTTGGACCAGCGACGTAAGTCGACAGACTCGATTGGATGAAGATCGGCAAGCTTGAACGCCTGCCCACCAAAACTGCTGTGCATTTCGCACAGCCATTGGCGGGTCAGCGGGCCGGGCGTGAGCACGAGAATGCGGGCGTCGGGGCGCCGCGACAGAAGATCATGCAAAATGATCCCGGCTTCAATCGTTTTGCCGAGGCCCACTTCGTCAGCAAGGATGTAGCGCCGCACGGGGTCGAGGATGACCGTTCCTGCGACGAACGCCTGATGAGGGTGAAGGTCGATCCGGCTGGCCAGCAAGGCTCGCAGGCCGCCCACTTGCC
Organism: Mesorhizobium sp. M0244; assembly: GCF_040321795.1. Taxonomy (NCBI): domain Bacteria; kingdom Pseudomonadati; phylum Pseudomonadota; class Alphaproteobacteria; order Hyphomicrobiales; family Phyllobacteriaceae; genus Mesorhizobium; species Mesorhizobium sp. M0244. The sequence goes on from NZ_JAMYSE010000002.1 coordinate 217,371, forward strand.
GGTTGAAGCGCGTGAGCGCCACAAGCAACCGGTGCCGGGCAGAAAACAGCGCATAAGGATCAGTTCGTCCCTGGAGAAGGCGCGCAGGAAGACTATCAGTGAGGCTCGCTGGCAGCGGCAGAAGTTCGATCTCACTGACCGCCGCGCTTAGACCATCCTCATAGATGACTCGGTAGCGACGCGGTCCCACTTCGTCGCCATCGACAAGGGCATTGATAACGCATTGCCCTTGCGGGCCGATCGCCAGTGCCCCGGCATGGAGTACAACACGCTTAAAGTCGCCGCCTTCCAGCGCACTACGCGAGAAGAGGCGCCGGCAGCCGACATCGCATAGCTTGACGTCGATCGTGCGTCCATCAATCCCGATGATCTTGCAGCAGCCGAAGAGCCGATGCTGAAAGAGGTAGCCTATCATCGCAGCTGTCAAAATTGCCGCTGAACGTGTTGCCATAGAGCAATCAGGCCCCGTAACGATGCGGGTGCCACATTTGTCCCGGCACACGATGGAACGCTCGGCCCCTTAAACCCGACAAAAAAGTCGATCTGAAATCACTTGTCGTTCGCATCTATCCGCCCCCCGGGGCATCATGCAGAATTGATTTGCCATACGCAATTGCGGATTGGCCGAAGGGGGGCTTAAACACTAAGGAATACTTCAACCCCTGCTCTGCGCCGCATAGGCATCCTTTACAAGGTCATGCAACACTCATGAAGCAATTTATTGCGAAAAGGGATCTGCTGGCCGTTTGGACTTCGGGAAGGCACCGCCAGCTTGGGTTGGCAAAATAAAGAAATGGGTTGGGGCAACGCGGAACTGCGACCATTGATGCATGAAGAGCACCGGCCGACGAGTGTTTGTGCGCTGGCTCCGGATTCTCGAAAGTCACTTTTGGCGAATCACGCAGTACCAGAAATTCCCGGAGGCTCTTCCGTCATCAGTAAGACGGCAGACCGGAGAATTAAGCCATGCTAGATGCGGGCGAAACTGCTGAGGGGAGAATCGTGAGCGAGAATCAAAATGGAGAAAGCGAGCCGCGCGCTGAGAAGATCGGCACTGATGCTGACCTAGGGTGGTTTAGAGCCATCGTTCGCTCTTTTTTTGACCGCAGTATCGACTTCTATCCTCGCTTGGGAGCGCAAAAGATCGAGAGCGTATCGTCGGCTGTGATCATCAAAGAGATGGTCGAGGCGACAAAGCATTGGAAAGAAATGGATCCTAGCGATCTGCAACTGGACAAAGCGATCGAGCTGGCACGCGCGTCATTAAACGAGGCAAAACAACAGACCGAATATCAGGACCAGAAGGCAACTCGTTTGCTTACTGTTACAACATTTCTAACTGCCTTGGCTGGAGCGTTCTTTGCGGCTTTTAGCAGCGACTACCCTCTGCAGACAATCAGTGCCGTCCCATCCTGGTGTAAAGTACTTCTTGCAGCCACGTATTTGACCTTCTTTCTCTTCGTGTTGTCAGCGTTGACTGGCGCCCTAGTCACCTTCCACGGTACGCGAACCACGTTCAAGTATCCGGCCGAAGCGACAGTGGATGGGCAAGCCGGACCGACTCGTTCCTACCTCTTCTTCCGGGAAATGATTGGTGTATCGCCGACGGGCTGGGTTGATTCCTTTGTCACTATCCAAGAAAAAGATGGGAAAAAAGTGGCTGTACTTAGGCCAGATCTTAAGGTTAAATATCTAGAGAATTACGCTAGTGAGGCATATTTGATCGCTACAAAGACCGCAGATAAGCTACGATACCTCCAGCCAGCTCAAATTTTGCTTGCTTGTGCACTTCGCTTTCTTCTCGTATTTATTGTTCTCCTAATGATTGCCAAAACCGCTATCAATCCGACGAAGCCGACGCCAGGCTCTTGCGGAATCGAACTGACCCTGTCACGGGAACCTGTGGTCCATAATTCCGTATCGGGGACTGCAGCATTAAAGCCGTGTAGCGGACAGTGACCTATGGCTCGCGATTCTGAACTGGTGGCGGTATTCATCGATGCCGATAACACGTTGTGGGACACCGACGCAGTGTTCGCCGGCGCGCAGCGCGCTCTCCTTCGAGCTGTCGAATCAAGGGTTGGCATTTTAACGCCGCAAGCAGACCGCCTTCTGTTCGTGCGTGCGATCGATCAGGCGCTCGCAGAGCGTCATCACGCCGGTTTGCGCTATCCGCCTAGGTTGCTTGTTCGTGCCACCGAACTGGCGCTCAGGGGTGTGCAGGCCAACGACGCTGCCCGGGCGGTATGGAATGGCGGCAAGGACTATCTCTTGTCGGACGGCGATCTCGCCGCGATCGAGGAACGTTTTTTTGGCGATCTGGCAAAGCCGCCACGAATTCGCCAGGGCGTCACGGAGGGACTCAGTCAGCTTAAAGATTCGGGCTGTCTGCTTCTGATAGTGACAGAAGGGGCGAAGGCTAAGGTTGAGCGGAATGCCGACGTTCTTGAACTAACCAGATTTTTTGATCGGATCATAGAAGGCCGGAAGACACCGGACCTCTATCGGCGGATGCTTTCCTTGACCGGTGCGCCTGCGCGGGCCTTCATGATTGGCGACCAACTCGACCGGGATATCGCGCCGGCGAAGGCAGTTGGGCTTGAAACTATCTATTTCCCAGGAGGATTTCGGCCGCGCTGGGCACCTGATGAGGCCTCTGTTCGGCCAGATCATCTAATTTCCAGCTTTGACCAAGTGCCTGGGATCGTCTTTGACGCAGTAGCCGGTACGGCCGGAGCGCAAGTCCGACATATCTAGAGCCGGTGCAACTCGGCTACATGGTTTAACGCGCAAATCTCACGTTCGCGAAGCGATAACAAGGTGACAGGGGCGGCCGGCGCCATCAAGATGTGTTCCAAACGGCTCTTCAGGGGTGAAGGCTTCCCCAATCTTGGCGATCTTGGTTTGCGTCCACTTCACGCAGCGGCTTTGGGCAGCCAACAACCGCAGACTTCCAGATTTCAAGCCGGCATAAGCCCAAGCCGACGATCTCGTGCCCGCAGCAATGCCAAGAACGGAAGGGTGACCAACACCATCCAAGCCTTACCGACTACCTGTCCCGCCAAAAATTCAACTGAGCCGAAAGCGAGGCCGAGAAACACGATGCTGTCGATAACAAGCCCCACAATGCTACTTGCGACGGCGGCGCGGATGAATCCGCGGCGCTGCAGCGGAGTGTAGACCGCTAAGTCAGCAATTTCCGACAACAGAAAAGCGACAGTGGAAGCGACGACCAGTGCAGGCGGCGCAAAACTCGCGGACAACAAGGCGCCGATCGCAATTGCGGCAACCGCCCAGATTATTCCAAGTCGCCGTTGCACAAGGTCGCGCAGCACCAAGGCGAGGCCGACCGCCAACACCCCGCTAGGGGCTTCAAGTCCGGGCGCCACAGGAATCAGGCATGGACCGTTCGGTACGCAGCTTGTCCCGACATTTCCGACTAACCAGTTCGCTAGCGGGATACATCCAGCAAAGCACAAAGCGAACGCAATTCCTTCCGTCTTATGAGGCGATCGATCTTAGCCATGGGCTAGTTCCTGCGTCAGCGGTAGCGTTGCTGATCGCGTGGCGAACTGCCGGTATCCTTTCGCGCGCAACTCGCATGCCGGGCACACGCCGCAGCCTCGGCCCCACTCATGAACGTTCCCCACGTCCCCATGGTAGCATGTCAGAGTGCTAGTGCGGATTAGGTTCACCAAGGCGCGCCCACCGAGTTCTTCGGCAAGGGCCCACGTCTGTGCCTTGTCTATCCACATAAGCGGAGTTTCGAGCACGAAACGACTCTCCATACCTAGGTTGAGGGCGACTTGAAGCGCTTTCACCGTATCGTCACGGCAGTCCGGATATCCGGAAAAGTCTGTTTCGCAAACGCCAGTCACTACGTGCTTGAGACCTCGACGATACGCGACAGCAGCGGCAAATGTGAGGAAGATGATGTTCCGCCCTGGCACGAAAGTGTTCGGCAATCCCGATTGTGTCGCCACGATCTCAACGTCGCGTGTCAACGCAGTCTCACTTATCTCGCCAAGCACAGATAGATCGAGCACCCGATCCTCACCGAGTTTGGCAGCCCATTTCGGAAAATGACTTTCCAAGCCCGCCCGGAATTCACCTCTAGCGTCGAGTTCGGCTCGATGCCGCTGCCGATAGTCGAACCCAATCGTCTCCACGTGCTCGAACCGATTGAGAGCCCAAGCCAAACATGTAGCGGAATCTTGACCGCCGGAAAAAAGTACGAGCGCGCTTGAATTGGACATTATTGAGAGTCCGTACCGTAGAAACTACAGGCTCCCGTGTCGCTATCGCGTCTTACGGTCACTCGCCATAAGTTCGGACAGATGGGCGCGACTTTCCGCCAGATCCACGACGAAAGGTTTTCCATTGTCGCGGGTCCAAGGTCATTAATCTCGTCCAGAAAGCGGTGGTCGAGACCATCGCGAGCCTCTTCGAGGGCCTGATCGAGCAGCCCTAGATCGATGACCATGCCACTCTCCGGATCAGGACGGCCGCGAACGACTACTTCTGCGCGGTAGGAATGGCCATGAATCCTGCGGCTAGGCTCGACATCAACCTGACGTTGGAGCGTGTGCGCTGCGTCGAAGCGAAACTCCTTGCTCAGTTCGTACATTATCGGATCCCCATGAATTTGTGAGTTTGGAGAGATAGACGCCAGTGCGGATTCCGCAGGCAATAGGCTATCGCCGCCGCTGTATTTGTTTCGACCATAGGACCGTCGAGAGGCTGCAGAAGAAAATGGTCAAATGCGAGATTCTCGAAGATCGCAGGATCCAGGCCGACTTGCGGAAACACCAGTTTCAGTTCATTTCCCGTTGTTTGCGCCAAGGCTGTCGCACCCTTGGGGCTAACGGTTATCCAATCAATCTTATTGGGAGCCGCGAGCGTTCCATTGGTCTCTAAGGCAATTTCGAACCCGCGGTCATGGAGTGCCGACACAAGCTCATCCCCCACTTGCAGGAGTGGTTCACCACCTGTGAGAACAACGAATCGTTTGGACATTCCGCCGCCCCACATATTCTCAATCCCGATTGCCAAAGAAGATGCATCATGGAAACGGCCACCACCAATGCCGTTGACGCCGACAAAATCGGTGTCACAAAAATTGCAGGCGGCTTTCGCTCGGTCGCGCTCCCGGCCACTCCATAGGTTACAACCCGCAAACCGGCAGAAAACGGCCGGCCGCCCAGTGTGACGACCTTCGCCCTGGAGCGAATAGAACATTTCTTTTACGGCGTAACTCATGGCTTTCAGGCTGCCCTTGCGGATTCGGCCAGGCGCCGCTTGATGACCTGGACTAGGTGAAACGATAGTTGGCGAACATCGGATGGAACGTTCTGGAGCCCGTTCCAACGTCGGCGCTCTGCGCCGAACTCCCATTCGCCCTCGCTCCAAGCGGTCTTTCCCTTCAGCAGCCGCAAGCCACTGGCGAATTCGTCACGTGTAGCGGCACCTGTAACGCTATTGAGAAAGTCCATGACATATCCGAGAGCGACAATGCCTGTGCCATGAATCAATCGGGAGGTTTTGGGTGTCTTGCCAGCCCAGTCTTCTGCGAAAACGTGTTGAACTGCATGATAGAACTCGCTCATCATCGCGACGCCATGATCAAGCAGGAGCGTGTCTTCGCCGGCGTAAAGCCGCAGCGCTCCGTCACTCAACGAGTTCATAATAACGCGCTGCAGCACTGTGTCCCGGATGACCCCTTTTGGATTGGTTTGCTGCTTGATTAGCCCCCTCAGCGATGAGCCCTTGCGATAGTTAAGAGCCTCGGTGGCAAGTGCCGCTTGCGACCGGCTCGACATACGGTGTGGCAGATCCCCTACCTTGGGGAGCAGTTCGTAGACCAGGGCCTTTGGTAGCGGGCGAGTGTTATTTACGAGGATGAACTGTTTCTGCAGTTCCTCCTCGGTCTCGCAGAGAAAGCCCGACACGAGCACTTCAAAATCACGGCTTCGCAGTTCCGAAAGCGCCGTAAAGCGCTGTTGCCCATCGACGATCCAACCCGGCGGGCCGTTGGACGTATCGATCACCAGTTGGCAGAGTCGACTTTCCGGGTTTGCTGCTGGCTCCAGCCGAGCGTGACCCATAAACGCCACCACGATGGCGTTTGGTAAAATCGAGTTCGGCTTTTCGAGATAATCTCGGATTTCGCGAATATGGCCTGCGATCTGTGGCCTCTGGAAGCCTTGGAGCGCACCGCCGTCATCGCGCCCCGCCCGCTCGATTCGAGCGATGCGTGCCACTTCGGTGGCATTTGCAATAAACGTAAAAACCGTCAGCTTTTGGCTCTGAACCGGTGCGAGCGCGTCAAACCGAAGAAAATGGTTGTTGCTCATAGGCTCTCCTGCCGGAATTCGCTTAGGTGGGTGTGAAAGACGTGGAGGTTATGGATGCCGCGTCGCTTGTTGCGATTTGAGGTACGGAAGATCACAGCCTCCACACCGCTCTCCCGACAAACTCGGCAGTTGCATCGCTCCCAGGGACGATCGCCAAGTGTGTGGGCGTAGACCTTGCGCTGTCGCGTTGCGGCGTCGGCACGACGGCTTGGTGACGCCTCATCATGCCAGTTCAGGGCGGCCCAATACTCCATCACGGCATCAAGGCTTTGGTCCAGGGTCGCACCTCCGTCGGCGTAAGTGCGCACGCCGCGAAGCGCGGCGTCTTCAAGACGCCTCGCATCCTCCTGGTTGAGGCTGCCTTCAAGCGCCTTATGCTTGAGTTTGTTGTTCTGAGTCGCCTGCGGAATACGAATTGCGGTGTAGTACGAGAGGTCGCCGTCAGGCGTCCGCACCCAGTAATTCTTCCGGGCATCCTTGAAGGCGCGCAAGAGTGGTGACGTCGTGTCGAAACTGGTTACGCGATACTGTTCCAGTACAGCCAGTTCCTCGATTTTCCCGAATCCGAGAAGATGCAGCCGAACTCGATCGGGGAGAGTCTCACGCAGCGCTTGTAGGACCCGGCGAATCTGGTCGATCCTCAACGGCACAGTGCCGCCGATGGCCAAGTAGTCGTATCCCATGCTGGCCAGGCGGCCTGCGGCCTGCGCCATACTCTCAGCCGACCATCCCTGTATTACGCCCATTGGCGTGAAGCCTGGGCCTAGGCTTGCGGCCGATTTGTAAAACTCGGTTGCATTCTGGAGAGTAATTTCGAAGCGGCGACGCACATCCTCAGGCACATCCTCCAAGGTCCGCTTCAAACCCAGATCGTCAAAGTCAAAGATAAGGTGATCGGGCGAACAGCCGTGCGTGAAGCCGCCATCGGCATAGAATTCCGCCGTGTCGTCGGCGCTATACGGCGGCTCCGGTAGATTCCGATAAGTGAAGGCCCCGCAGTCGCCCATCATCAGGCTTCCCGGAAATCGATCGAGCGGATAGCGCAGAAAACGTCGCGCGCCCTCGCGACGAAAGCGCATCAACTGCGCTTCCGAATATTTGCCTGGTTGACGCGCGTCGCCCACGATGCCGCGGGAAACGAGGATTCCGTCATAAGGTGCCTGTTCTAGGAATTCGTGAGGGTACTGGTCATCGCGGTGTACCGATCGACCCGCGCCGTTGCGATCTGCAACAAAGTCGTATTCAGGATCGATCGTATCGACGCTGTCAGCGAAAACAAATTGCATCATGCCACCTTTGCAAAGGCGTGCATGTGATCAAGGCGTGCTAAATGGCTCGACAAGAGTTTGATGTCGCGTCCGACGTTCTGAATCTCATTCCAGTCGCGTTGCAACTCCGTCCATCTACCGCTGGTCCACCGACAGTATGGAGCGACGCGCGTCAGCGACTCGGTAGCGTGGAGCAGCAGGTCCGTACCGGGTGCTGCGCGAGACATCATGCGGTCCATCAAAAGGCTCATCGCCTCGATACCGGCTGAATGCATAAGCCGGCTTTCAGTTGGTGGACGACCCCATGCCTCAGGAAAGACGCAGCGCACAGCAGTCCAGTAGGCGACAAGTGTGCGGTACATCGCATCAACATCGGCGGGATATTGAGGAGTCCCCTTGTAAGGAGCCAGAGCGCCAAGAGCACTGTTGATGCTGTTACGAATCGCCTTGATCAATGCTGAGTCCGTGATTACCGCGGTTCCGGAATCTTCAGAGAGCCTTTTGATCAGGCCCTGGAAGGGAGAATCAGGAGAGGTTTGGAGGAGATTGACGAGTTCGCTCGGGATTTTCCGAGACGACAAATCACGCGGAAAGGCTGTGTCCACCTCTGGGAGCAATTCGTTGATAAGCCGAGGATCGAGCGGTTTGGCCTTGTTGACCAAGATGAACTGTTCGCGATGAACGGACAGTTCCTCCGACACAAAGGCGACGACGGGAACCGGAAAGCTCTTGTTCTGAGCTTGCGACAGTGCAATCGAACGCTGTTGGCCATCGACAATCCAAGCTGCCTTTGGGCCGTCGTTTGGAAGCGGGATTCGCAATGTTCCAGCCTCGCATGACCTAACGTCCCCGCCGGGCTTTTCGCCCCGCGTCTGGGTGAAATGCGCACGGGGCGAAAGCGCAAGAATGATAGCGTTCGGGAATAAAACAGGGCCCTGATCAAGAAACTCCGTGATCGCCTGAACGTGGCTCTTGATGCCTTTGCGCTGAAATCCCTGCAGCAAGCCGTCGCTGTCGCGGTGAACACGGCTGATGTCGGCAAACTTGAGAAGATCGGCGCCGGCGACAAAGAATGCGTAAACGGCCTTGTCGGCCTGTTCGGTACGGACTGCACGAACAGCCAGCATTGCTTCCTTGATCCTTCGCGGCCGGGTCACGCTGTTTCCCTATGCGCCATCGCCGTCCGGTATAGCCGACTGAACCGCGATTGCTCGCACGCGACCCCTTCTTCATCCCGAAGCGCGCGGAGAATCCGTGCAATACCCGATTGCGTATGCAGCCGTGACAAAATTAGCTGGAGGATCTCCGCGTCATTGCGGCGAGGCCGGCGCGGGCGTTCGGGGGGCGTAACCGCGCCCATGGCCGCCTCAATGGCTGCGTAGTCGGCATCCCGGTCATATGAACCGCGGTTGATCGCCGCCATCTGAACAAAGTGGAGCAAGGCTCGTTGAGAAAAGTCGGCGCGGGTACCTGGCAGTATCGCGTCCAGGCGATCATCGTAGGGGGTAAGCGATGGGCGGAGTGCAGCAGGCAAGGCTGGGGCAAGAGACGCACCGAAAATTCTCAATCGCGCCAAAGCTTGAGGCTCCAATTCACTGAGGCTTTTGCCTACCATCTCGGCATAGGGACGGGTCAGCGCCATCAGGACCCGCCCTGAACCTTGACCGAACGCATCGATCCATCCATCCGAATGCGGACCCGACATCAGGCTTGAAAACCAAGCGCCGACGTCGAACTCACCTGAGACCCTGGCAACGACGGACTCCGTATGTCCGCTAGAGACGGTGAGCCCATAGAGGGGGACTGGCCGGTCAGCGGCCACAAGCCCCAAGCCGGCAGAAAGGATGTAAAGTCTCGCCCCGGAGATCTCTGCTGCCTGGGTCGCGAGACCAAACCCTCGACCAGAATAGAGTCCGCCTGCGGGACGATCGAGTCGTAAGGCCCGTAGCTTCTCTATCCAAGCAGCTTGGATGGCGTGTTGCGGTCCAATTGGCAACGAAACTGGTGTTGCCGCGAAAGGGGGGCGCGCCTTCTTTCGGTGCGTGCAAATAGTGAAAACAGCTGCAACCGGCTTCGGGATCGAGTGTTGTAGGGTTCGCGCAACTGCTGCCGGAGTCATCGATAACTGCGCCTCAAAAAGCCCGCCTACGCATTTTTAGCCTTTGTCGAAACTGCATCTTGTGGTTCCGTCACCTGTTCCCACAAGCTACAGTCTCCGGCCCGGTGTCAGTTCAATAGCTACGGCAAACTGACGTCATTTGCAATCGGGAGGCCCAATAAATGCAGCCCTAATGAATCTTTGGTGTGGATCACTGCAGTTATTGCACCTGTCGTGCGTGTCCTATTCGGCGAAGGCATCGGTTTACGTCGAGAACGTCTTCTCGCGCTCGACAGGTCGACTCGGCTCCCTTAGCCGGCAGTTGCCGAGCCTATTGGTCAAGAAGGCCGTGGCTCAGCGCGGAGCAGACCGTGTTGTGCCCAGCCTTTTCAACCAGCACGCACACATCAAACGACATCGGCTAGGCGTCGATCGGCCCGATGCGGAATTTTCAGGTCTAACCAAAGGAGAGATGGTCTTAGCCATCTCTCCCCCGCGAATGCCACCTGCGCAGAGCGGGGCAGCCCGCTCGCAAGGCGGAGAATGATCCTCATCGGCTGACGTCATCCCATCCGCCTCGCTCGGCGCGCAGCCCGGCTCCGCTCGCCGGCATGCGCCCCCCTCTCTGCCGCGCGCTCACGCGCCCCCGGAAGGCATGCCGAGGGGCATGCCTTCGGCATGTAACGGGAAAGGACCAGAACTATGACGACCATTGAAGCGAGTGCGAAGACCGCAGCTGCCAGCGAGAGTGGCACGGAGGTTTTCATTCCATTGAACAAGCTGAAAAAGTCGCCCCGCAATGCGCGCAAGACCCCGCACAGCGAGGCGATCATCGAAGCCTATGCGGCCAGCATCGCCACCAAGGGCATCCTGCAAAACCTAGTGGTGGAGCCGGAGCTTGACGGGGAGGGCGCGGAAACCGGCTTCTATTTTGTCAGCATCGGCGAAGGCCGCAGGCTAGCGCAATTGCTTCGCGTAAAGCGCAAGCAGATCAAGAAGACCGAACCGGTCCGCTGCGTCGTCGACACCGTGAACGACGCTCATGAGATCAGCCTCGACGAGAACATCACCCGCGAGGATATGCACCCCGCAGATCAGTTCGAGGCCTTTCGTGAGCTTCACGAGGAACGCGGATGGGGTGCGGAGGAAATCGCAGCCCGTTTCGGCATCACCGCGCATGTCGTGCGGCAGCGCCTGCGACTTGGCGCGGTCAGCCCCAGGCTGATGCAGGTCTACCGCGACGGCGAACTGACCCTCGATCATTTGACTTTGCCATCACCGACGATCACGCCCGGCAGGAGCAGGTCTTCGACAATCTCACCTACAATCGCGAGCCCTACATCATCCGCCGCGAGTTGACGCGGACGCATGTCGTGGCGACGGACCGCCGCGCCGCCTTCATCGGCGCCGAGGCCTACATGGAAGCCGGTGGCGCCATCCTGCGCGACCTGTTCACCGAGGATCGCGGCGGCTTCTACGAGGATGCCGCTCTGCTCGACCGGCTGGTCATCGAGAAGCTGCAAAGCATCGCCGAAACCGTCAGGCAGGCCGAGGGCTGGAAATGGGCGGATGTCCATATCGACTTCCCCCACGCAAGCGGCTTGCGCCGCACTTACCCGCAACCGGTGGATTTGTCGGAGGAAGACAAAGCTGCCTACACAACGGCATCCGACGAGTTCAACCGGCTTACGGAGGAATGGAATAGCGCGGAGGAACTGCCGAACGATGTCGATCAGCGTTTCGGCAAGCTTGAAGCCGAGATCGAGCGCATCGACGCTCTGCGCCACGCCTACGATCCTGATGTCGTTTCGCGTGGCGGCGTGTTCGTCGTGCTTTCCCATGACGGAACGGCGCGCATCGAACGTGGCTTCATCCGCGCCGAGGATGAGTTGCCGGAACAGGAAGCGGCAACACTGCAAGACGGCGAGGAATACACCGTCAACGACGATGGCGAAATCATTGAAGTCGGCATCAGTTCGGAGCCCGATGGTGATAACAATGAAGAAGCGGAGGACGACGGCAAGCCATTGTCTGATCTTCTCATTCGGGACTTGACCGCTCATCGGACGCTTGGGCTTCGGCTTACACTTGGCGATCAGCCGGACATCGCCCTTGTCGCGGTGACCCATACGCTTGCCGCGCAGACCTTCTATCAGGGTGTCGAAGCCCACTGCCTCGAAATCCGGCCAACCAGCGTCTATCTCGCCGGTCACGCGGACGGCATCGAGGATACGGCGGCAGGCAAGGCACTGGCGGATCGACATGCCGGATGGGCTGCGGACATGCCTCACGATGTGGCTGACCTGTGGGACTTCATCGCCTCGCTCGATCATGCCAGCGTCATGGCGTTGTTCGCCCATTGCGCCTCGCTCACCGTCAATGCGGTGAAGCAGCCTTGGGAGCGCAAGCCTCGCGCCCACGAGAATGCGGACAGGTTGGCGACAGCGATTAACCTCGACATGACGGCACATTGGACGCCGACCGTTCGGACGTATCTCGGGCGCATCACCAAGGCTCATATCCTCGGCGCCGTGCGCGAAGCTGCCAGCGAAGAGGCGGCAGAGAGGCTGTCGGACCTGAAAAAGCAGCCAATGGCGGAAGCCGCCGAGCAGTTGCTCGCCGGAACTGGATGGCTGCCTGCAGTCTTGCGGACCCCAGAACCTGCGGTGTTCGCTGAGCGGCAAGACGAGGAAGGTGCGGATGCCAGATCGGCGGACGTTGCTGAACCGGAGCCGGAAGCCCCCGAGCCGGACACGACGAACGCTGCGCTCGCCGACAGTAACGCCCTGGCCGAGGGGGGCAAACCCTTCAACATCGCCGCCGAATAAGCGCGACGGCCGGAGCCGCCGCGCGGCTCCGGCCAGCTTTCTGTTGGAGAATTTTCCGGCCGCGCCATTGGTGCGGCCAGGGATCTCGACCTAAGAACGGCAGCAATGAGAAGCTGATGATCTTTGCATGAGACACCATCGCCCAAATGGACAGCGCGTTACCATCAGACGAGATGTATCGTCATTAAATGATCAGCCGTTCACCGAGTCCTTGAGAGCCTTTGCCGGCTGGAAGACGATCTTCTTAGATGCGGCGATCTTGATCGTGGCGCCAGTCGACGGATTGCGGCCATCTCGTGCTGGTTTGTTCTGTACCTTGAACTTGCCGAAGCCATTGAAGCTGATTTCCTCGCCCTTGGCGGCGGCTTCCGCAATGCCCTTCAACACATCCTCGACCACGGATTTCGCTTGGGTTTTCGACAGGCCGTGCGCGTCTGCAAGGCGTTCGGCAATATCGATCGTGTTTACAGCCATCGTTTCCATCCCTTCTGAGTTAGTTCAACGATTGGCCTTATGGCACAGGCAATTCCACAGTGTCATCGCGTCAAGGAACTCTGGCGCAAACCAACACTCCGACCGGGAATTTCCACTCTTATGGCGAAAGTCACGCTGCGCATCACCTCGCCATCAGACGCCCGGCGTGGAGGCGACCCTTTCCCAGCAATGCCTCACCTTGCGGGGGCGTGACGCAGCGGGGATCATTCTGCCATGCGGTGGAGGATCAGGTGTGACGCGGCTATCCTCGCCTTCGATCTCGAACGAGACTTGCATCGAATCGACGTGAGACAGGAAATCATCACGGCATTTGGCGGCGGCTTGGAAGCCGCTGCCCTCAGCAAGCAATTGGTCGCCTTCGTACCCGCCCCGAACGCGATGACGATTCAGCCCAAAGCTTAGGGAAATCGGACGTCTCTTCGTCACCGGTGGAGTAGGACCAACAGCGCCATGGCGCGCGAGGAAGCGTCTTTGACCGAAATAGAGAGGCGCAGCGGCGCAAGCGACAACGGCCGTGACTGATCTTAGCCACCGTGGCGTTCCCTCTCGTGGTTCGTTCTAAGCCATGCCCACGGCGTCCTCGAATGGATTGGGTCTGACCGAAGACCGCCTTCGCTTCACTCAGTCTCGACCGTCTTCCCGCAACGACGTCGCTGCGTTTTCTTCCCCTGGCCGCTGCGCGTCCATTCCTCGCGATCCAAGAAAGCCTCGCGTCGCCGCCTTCCACTTCGTTGCAGCCCTCCGGGGTGCGGACCGATCGTCTCCGATCTCACGACCACCATCGAGGCCGCGATGGGCGCGGCCCGAAAGACAGAAGGAACCACCACAATGGCTACGATCGGCACTTTCTCCCGCACTGCGAACGGCTTCTCCGGCTCGGTCAAGACCCTCAACCTCAACGTCAAGACGGTAACGTTCTCTCCGGCCGATGGCGAAAATGAAAAGGGTCCCGACTTCCGCATCTTCGCCGGCGCCACCGATTATGCGTAGAGCGGGATTATGCGAAGTGTCGGTCGTTGAACGCCGGTTTCCCTATAGTCGCGGCGGAATCTGCTCCGCAAAATCCCACTTACAAACCCGCTGCAGGTCGCGCATTGCGCGTCTTAAGCCGAAGCCGTCTTTGATCTATGTTGGCCCGTGACATGAGCGTTGGGGCGTAGGATACGACTTTGGCGGACAAGGATGATGCTTCGGAGGAAATCGCGCGCATTCAGCTGCGGTTAGCTGATCTGGATGCAGAGCGCATTGCGCTTAAGCGCGAATTGGAAACGCTTGAGCAAAAGCTGATATCCGCTCGGCTTGCCGTCGAACGCCCCACTTTTGCCGATGCCCCTGTTACTAACAACTCGCCGTCGATCGAGAAAATCGAGTTGTTCCGCCGTCTGTTCGCCGGGCGTCCCGATGTTTTTCCCGTTCGATGGGAAAACAGGAAAGCAGGCCGCTCTGGATATTCTCCTGCATGTTCCAATGAGTGGGCGAAGGGGATCTGCGGCAAGCCGAAGGTGAAATGCGCAGAATGCCCGCATCAGGCTTTCATCTCGCCTTCCGAGGATATCATCGAGAAACATTTGCGCGGCGGCGACGCCCGTTCGGGGGACTTTGTCGCCGGGGTATATCCGTTGCTGCAAGATGAGACATGCTGGTTCCTCGCGGCCGACTTCGACAAGGAAAGCTGGGCCGATGACACGAGGGCATTGCTGGACATCTGTCATGCAAAAGGAATTGGCGCCGCCTTGGAGCGATCGCGATCGGGGAATGGCGGGCATGTTTGGGTATTCTTCGCTGAGCCCGTTCCGGCCAAGATCGCTCGGCAGTTAGGGGCTGCCCTGATCACGGAGACAATGGAGAAACGCCCCGAGATCGGCTTTGCATCCTATGATCGCTTCTTTCCCAATCAGGATACGATGCCGCTCGGCGGCTTTGGCAATCTGATCGCGCTTCCCCTGCAAAGGAAAGCCCGTGAGATCGGCAACAGCGTTTTTCTAGACAAAGACTTGCAGCCCTACGATGACCAATGGGCATACCTGTCGTCTCTGCCGAGATTATCGGCTGACGCGGTCTTCAGGATTGCCGACGAGGCTGAACTGTCAGGTAGGGTCTTGGGCGTTCGCATGCCGGTTGATGACGAACATGCCGACGAGCCGTGGAAGATGTCACCGTCACGTCGTAGCGAACCACGACGCATAGACGCTGCGATCCCGCAAAGCATCAGCATCGTTGTCGCCGACCAGGTTTACATTGACAGAGCGGAGCTTCCGCCGGCCTTGACCACGCAGTTCATTCGTCTGGCGGCTTTCCAGAACCCGGAATTTTATCGCGCGCAGGCGATGCGCTTGCCGACTTTTGGCAAGCCTCGGGTCGTGTCATGTGCCGAGCTTTATGCGCAGCATGTCGCTTTGCCCCGAGGCTGCCTCGACGAGGCGATCGATCTCGTCAAAAGCCACGGCGCCGTTGCCAATTTGGACGATCATCGCGAAATCGGCATGGCGTTGCCTGCGGACCTTTGCTTCCAAGGCGAACTGCGGCGACCGCAATCGAAGGCTTTCGATGCCCTTGTCGCCCACGACAACGGTGTGCTTGCCGCCACAACGGCTTTCGGCAAGACGGTTGTCGCCGCAGCCCTGATTGCGCATCGTGGCCGGAACACCCTGGTTCTCGTTCATCGTCGGGAACTGCTCACTCAATGGGTGGAGCGCCTGAGTTCCTTTTTGAACATAGACCCGAAACAGATCGGAACTATCGGAGGCGGGAAAAGAAAGCCGACTGGTGTCATCGATGTGGCGCTCATCCAGAGCCTGGTACGCCATGGGGAAGTCGCAGATATCGTTGCCGATTACGGTCACCTGATTGTCGATGAATGCCATCACCTATCCGCGGCAAGCTTCGAGCTCGTCGCTCGACGGTCGAAAGCGCGGTATGTCGTGGGTCTGTCCGCGACCGTTGCCCGAAAGGACGGGCATCATCCCATCATCTTCATGCAATGCGGCCCTGTTCGCCATCCGGTCGACGCAAGAGTTCAAGCCGCCGAACGTGGCATCCGCCACCGTGTGCGCGATCGTTCGACGAAATTTGAATTGCCGCCATGTTTGGCGTCGGCCGAACGTCCATCGATGCCCGCAATTTACGCGGCCCTTGCGCAAGACAGTGGTCGGAATGATCTGATCTTCGATGATGTGCTGAAATCGCTTGAGGCGAAGCGTTCACCAGTGGTGCTGACCGAGCGGAAAGACCATCTCGACTATCTTCAGCAGCGGTTCTCGCCATTCGTGAAAAATCTCGTGGTGCTGCGCGGCGGCATGTCTGCGGGCGATCGAAAGACGGCCAACGCGGCATTGCGCGTATCCGATGATCAGGAGCGCCTGATACTGGCGACAGGCCGCTATATCGGCGAAGGCTTCGATGACGCCCGGCTCGACACGCTGTTCCTGACGATGCCGATCGCCTGGAAGGGTACGTTGGCGCAGTATGTCGGCCGTCTGCATCGTCAGCATGATGGCAAAAGAGATGTCTTGGTCGTCGACTATGTCGATAACACTGTCCCCGTTCTGGCCAGGATGGCTGCGAAGCGTCGCGCGGGTTATCGCGCGCTGGGCTATATGATCGAATAGTGGCGCCCCGCTGTGGAGCGGGACGCCCTTGGCCGGTCATCGCGACCAGATGAGCTTGTGCTCGCCCTTGTCGCCCTGGACGAGGGAGGCGTAGACCGGCCAAGGGCGCTCCGCTCCACAGCGGGGCGCCCGGCTTCCACCCTCGGCATTATGCGGAGCGGAAACCGCCAGAACAGGCGGAAAACCAAGCCTCACAGGCCAATGCTCCACATAATCCCACGCTCAGCATAATCGGTGTTATGCGGTGCTCCGCATAAGGTCGAGTTCGGGGCGGCATGGAAGAAGACCTCGCGCGAGGGCCGTGACTACCACTCCGTCAAGCTCGACGATCCCAGCTTCCCCGCTCCGATCTATGCGAGCCTGGTCGAGACCGACACCGAGGGCGACTTCTCGCTCATCTGGTCCCGCCGCTCCGCAGAGTGATCCGACTTAACACGAAGCCCCGCCGCAAGGCGGGGCTTTACCATTTTCAGGTCCTACACAGCTTGGCACGTCCGCCAGGTGCAGCGCGCTAGCCCTTGGCCGGTGCCTTGCGCGTCTTCTTCAACGGCGACTTGATGGCTGCCGCAGTCGTCGTCGCTGCTGCCGCACGAGCAGCCCGTTTTGGTTTTTCCGCTGCGGCAGGAGTGGGCGCAGCCGGCTTGCGCCCGAGCCCTATTGATTTCGCCAGGGCCGAGCGGGTGGCCGCGTAGTTCGGCGCCACCATCGGATAGTCGGATGGCAGGTTCCATTTCTGGCGATAATCGTCGGGGCTCAGATTGTAATGAACTCCGATATGGCGCTTTAGCGATTTGAACTTCTTCCCGTCCTCCAGGCAGATGATGAAGTCTGGCGTCACCGACTTCCTCACCGATACTGCCGGTTCCTGCTTAGCCACAGGTTCCGTCACAGACGTGCCGAGCCCTTGCAGAGCGGCATGGATATCGCCGATCAGTTTCGGCAATTCGCCGACCGGCAGTGGATTGTTCGACACATAGGCGGCGACAATGTCGGCGGCTATCGACACGGTATCCGACTGGCTGAGTTGTTCGGGAGCAGCGGTCATACAGTTTTCCTCTTATTGTATCGGACGGAACTAACGAGTTTGATTCCCCATGCCGTCGACGACAAATAGTGATTTTCTGTGTAAAATCCACATCTCGTTCCAACATTATAAGAGTAAGCTTCGCTTTCATCGTTCTGATCGATTGCGAATAGTCTTGTCGATCCGTTGGGAAGCGAGGAGACTTTCCCCTCGCTTCCCCGCCAATGCCGCCTGTGCAGAGCAGGGCCGCGGGCTCGCAAAGCGGCCAACTGCAGTAATTGTCGCGATCAATTTCCATCCGCTCCGCTCGACCGTGCAACCCGGCTCCGCGCGCCGGCATTGGCCCCCATCACTCCCGCGCGCTCACGCGCCCCCGGAAGGCATGCCGGGAGACATGCCTTCGGCATCAACGGAAAAAGGAGTGAGCACAATGAACTTGACCCCCATCATGAACAGCGAGAGCAACACCCAGCAGCAGGCGATTTCCAGCGACTTTCGCGTGGATATCTCGCGCGGCGAGCGGATCGGACGAGTTTCTTCGGAATGGTTTTCACGTCCCGATGACGAGCGCTATCTGAGCCTTACCGAGCTATATGATGCCGTGAAACAGAGAGCGGACCGAGCAACTGCCCGCACCGTCGAGAGCCGCGCCGTACGCGTGGAAGCCACCCGCGACAATGCAGAGCGGCTTTCACTTATCGTCCCGGGACAGGAGCAGCCGATTGCGCCCACGCATTGGAGCTTCGGTCAGCTTTGCAGCCTTGTCAGCGCACCGGCAACCTATATGCGCCAGCTTCCTGCGCCTCTGGCAGGCATCAATTTGCAGCATGGCCTTTTCAGCCATCTGGCGGAGTTGATGAAAACCCTTGAGACGGAAGAGGGGCGCGTTGAACTTCGCGCGGTGACTGGCCCGGACTATGGCCGCATCTGGGATCACGAACTTGTCGCTGCGGTCATGAAGATCGCGGGCAACGGCACTGGTGACACTATGTGGAAGGTGCCGGGTGTTCTCGATTGGGCGACGATGACGCACAATCCATTTGTGAACATCACCAAGGACACAACCACACTTTACGCCAGCGACCGCGACGTCTTCCTGTTTCTGGTGGATGACACACACCCGATCGAAGCCGGACGCCTTCCGAATGGCGAACCGGATTTGTATTTCCGTGGCTTCTACTGCTGGAATTCGGAAGTCGGTTCGAAGACTCTGGGCATTGCGAGTTTCTATCTCCGCGCCGTCTGCATGAACCGCAATCTGTGGGGGGTGGAAGGCTTCGAGGAAATCAGCATCCGGCATTCGAAGTTTGCCGCACAGCGTTTTTCTCACGAGGCATCGCCCGCCCTTATGAGTTTCGCCAATTCCTCGCCGGCACCGTTTATCGCCGGGATCAAGGCCGCGCGTGAGAGGATCGTCGCCCGTAGCGACGAAGACCGCGAAAACTTCCTGCGCAAGCGCGGTTTCTCCAAGGGCGAAACAGGCAGGATCATCGAGGCGGTTTTGCAGGAGGAAGTCCGCCCTCCCGAGAGCATCTTCGATTTCGTACAGGGCATGACCGCGCATGCCCGCACCAAGGCGCATCAGGATAGCCGACTGGAGCTAGAAAGCAGGGCGAAGGCCTTATTGGAACGGGCGGCATGAGCATACGATAGGCCGCGCAGCGAACGTCTCGCCGCGCGGCCTATCAGGTCCGCCGTATCAACGAGACCGTCATAGCATAAGAATATCTAGCGACCAGATCAGCGGGGCTCGGCGCGTGCTGCCGTTTTTGAACACGGCGGCCGCTCGCCGGGCTCTGCCCGGCTCGCGATGCGACTGCTGCCGATTGAGCACGGCAACAAGAGAGTCGTTTTGGATTGCAGAGGTCTGATTTCGCCCTTGAGCAGATCGACTGCTAACGCTTTCTGGCGGGCATACTCGGAACTGTTGTCACCTCATCGAGAATGTCATGGGGATCGAATCCTATCGTTTCAGCGAGATCGAGGAACTCGATCACGTCCAAGCGCCGTCCTCCCGACTCTATGGCTGCGACTACTGATTGGTATCGATCGATTGCTTTTGCCAGGTCGGCTTGGCTCAAGCCTGAAGCTTTGCGCTTGTCCACGATCAATTGGATGAGTCGCAAATGTCTT
Source organism: Mesorhizobium sp. M0244 (assembly GCF_040321795.1). Classification (NCBI taxonomy): domain Bacteria; kingdom Pseudomonadati; phylum Pseudomonadota; class Alphaproteobacteria; order Hyphomicrobiales; family Phyllobacteriaceae; genus Mesorhizobium; species Mesorhizobium sp. M0244. The sequence goes on from NZ_JAMYSE010000002.1 coordinate 237,178, forward strand.
GGCGACCGAAGTGTCTTTTGCATTCGCTGCCGGTCCTTGACGAAACCGACAGATCAATTAAATGGAAATCCAGATAACCAGAAAATCCGGTTATCTGGTGAATGCAGCCACTTGTGCTTCCACGACTTTTGGTGTGCCGTGCTTAAACCACTCCTCGATCCCGATGTCGCCGACGTTGCGCCGGATCCCCCGATCCTGACCGGCTATGATGAGGAGCGGCTGCTCACCTATATCCGCCTGCTCGACGCCGCGGCCGAAGATGCGGATTGGCGTGAGGTCGCCAAGATCGTCCTACACATCGATCCCGAGAAGGAGCCAGGGCGGGCGTTTAGGTCGTGGGAGACCCATCTTGCCCGGGCCCGCTGGATGACGACGAACGGCTATCGATATCTCCTAGCAGGCGGTGCGCCCCACTGACCGCAGCCTGTCATTCACCACGCTTTGCTGAATCAGCACAGCGGTTTGCCGACTCTCCAACTACCCAACGTTCGCATCGCCCTGGATGCTGACTGCACCGGCTACGGCCTGGTGCGGGCATCGGGAGAGGACTTGGCGCATTGCGAGGTGATTGGACCGATCCGGCAGCCTACGCGCACATGCAAGGCTATATGCCTGCAGAATTCGCTGCCGAGTATTTGGTAAGGAACGACGACTTCGTCGCCGAGTGCGGTCAGCTTTCGTCACATCTCCCAGGTTCCGTAGAACCTATTGGTCCGCCCGACTTCATCACTCGTTGGGGCGCGCGATTTCGCAGTCACCGGTGACGGGCTTCCGTTAGCTGAGAACATCGTCTGGACGGAACAGGCCTCGCCGCGCGTGCTGCGAGCCACACAAATCCGATCGTCAGTCAGCCCTTCGCATCAGACTGTCCAACTTTCCAGAGTCAGCAGCGCCGCCGTTTGGAAAGCAGACGAGCTTCATATTCTTTGGTCGGCATCGACCGGAACAAATAGTCTCGTCACTGACATCCGCAGCGGCGCGACCGAATTTAACGCCATCGTCCTGCCACTCGATGCGGCATTCGAGACACGGCTCGACGCAGCGCGCCGGTTCTGGCGGGCGCTGAACGGCCGACCATCAGGCTCGGCCTACGGTGCGCTGCCGAAGCAAGCGAAGACGAGGCACACTCTCAACCTGCGGGCTCATGACGCCCGTCGCGCAGGGGCCACCTACCGCGAGATTGCGGAGGTGCTTTTGTCACGAGAGTCGATCGCAGCTCGAGACTGGCGCGATCATCATCTCCGGCACAAGGTTCGGGCGATCCTGCGAAGGGCGGATCGTCTTGTAGCCGGCTGCTACCGCGACCTTCTCTTCTATCCACACAGCCGCGGCCGAAGATCCGATGGCTGACGCCTTCTTCGCTGGGGTAGCGAAAACACATCCCCCGATGTTTGCCCTCCCTCGCTTTTCCTCAATTCGACCATCGTCCGTTTCGCGCGTCCCGGCAGGCCAGGACGACAGCAAAACCGAACGGAGATCGAGCAATGTCGAAGGGTCCCGCGGACGCGCCCCAAAAATACCTGCGAACCAAGGAGGCGGCACCAATCGTCGGCCTTTGCGCTCGCACGCTGGAAAAGCACCGGACGTACGGCACCGGACCAAAATACCGCAAGGTCGGTGGTCGCGTCCTCTATGACATCGACGATCTGCACGCCTGGATTGAGCTTGGCGCACGCACCTCCACCAGCGATGCCAACGCGACCTTTGTTCCGCCTGCCAAGCCGCATGCCGCCCGCGCGCCGGCCTATGCCGGCCGGCGCGATCGCGTCTCCTGATTCTGCAGGGCAAGGAAGATGCAGCTTCGCTCGACCAATCAGGGGCAGCTTGATCTGTTTCACGCGCGCGCCAGTGTCATCACGCCACGCGACGCGCAGGATCTCATGTCATGGCCGTTCTTCTCGCTGGCCAAATCCCGCCGCGTGACACCGATCGACTTTCGCATGGGCGAGGTTTCGATCCGCGTCGAGGCGACGATCGAACATGGCATGGCGACGATCTGGGACGCCGACATCCTGATCTGGGCAGCCAGTCAGATTGTCGATGCACGTGACAAAGGCCTTCGCACGTCGCGTCTGATGGCGGCCACGCCGTATGAGATCCTTGCGTTCATCGAGCGTGGCGACTCCGCTCACTCCTACGACAGGCTGAAAGCCGCGCTCGACCGCCTGCAATCGACGACCGTCGCCACATCCATCCGCCAGTCTTCGGAACGGCGGCGGCATCGCTTCTCCTGGATCAACGAATGGAAAGAGCGGATGGACGGCAGCGGGCGCCCACTCGGCATCGAGCTCATCCTGCCGGACTGGTTCTATGCCGGCGTCATCGACGATGCACTTATTCTCACCATCGACCGCCAATATTTCGGGCTAACGGGCGGCCTGGAGCGCTGGCTTTACCGTCTCGTTCGCAAGCACGGTGGCCGCCAGACCTATGGTTGGAGCTTTGACCTCCGCCATCTCCACGTGAAGTCCGGCAGCCTGTCGCCCTTCAAGCGCTTTACCTTCGACCTGCGCGAGATCGTCCGTCGCCAGCCACTGCCGGGCTACCGGCTGGCACTCTCCGTCGATTCCGACGGTCGGTCACGCCTGAACTTCCAAACCAACCCGGTCGATCCATTCGCGAGCGCCAGCGCAACGCCGTGCGCGCCACGTGGCCGCACCACCAGGGCTGTGAAATGACTGTGGACAGGCCCGTGCTATCAGGAACCGCAACTCCCGTGCCATCGGGAACCGGATTCCCGTGCTATCAGGAACCGGAATCGGGCTTAAGTCATTGCAGCGATTGCCGAACCCGCTCCTCTAACGTTTCTAACTGTGAATCCTTCGGATTCTTTCTAACGGAAAGCGCTCATCCGCGAGGAGAATGTGGACGACAGCGGAGCCATGATCTTTCGGCCAAACCGAGAACGATCGACGCCCGTTTTTCTTCCCGAAGCACAGCTGTCTTCTTTGATCCTCGTGTCGCCATGCTGACTGCTGACCTCCGGTCCTCGGGGCCAGTATGAGCAATCTTACCTATGTCGAACTGGTGTGGCTGAAGAAGCGGATCGAGAACTATATTCGGTTCGGTAAGGTTGCTTCGAACAGGACTATCGACCGCAGTCGTCGTGTCGTCTCCTTCACACCCGGCAGCATCTTCGCCTTCGTTCGCTGGACCGCGAACGACTTCGGCACTGTCGCTTCCCGCATCGATATCCTACGCGCTGTTGCCACCGACAAGCGCTTCTCGACTGTCGCCTATGTGCGGCCTGGCGCCGACATCCTGCTTGCAGCTATCGGATGGCCGAACGTCGAGAAGGTGCTGAAGATCATCGACGCTATCGAAACGATCGGCATCGATCCCATTGATGTGTCGCCGGATTACTGGCGGCATGCCCACAGCCGGCTCGCCGCGCGCGAGACGCCCAGGCCCTACACCCGCCAGCGCCATGAGGCATGGCTTCTCCGCCGCCGAGTTGAGTCATGAGCACGCGCGCAACGATCATCGTCGCGATGTTCGGCGGCGCGGTCCTCGTCGCCGCGCCGGCATGGATCGACCATCGACCGAAGTTGATCTGGAACGCGTCAGCGAGCGTCCCGCTCGGGCTCTACCGCGTCGAGCCGGTCGACCGGATCGGCGTTGCTGACATCGCCGTCGTCGTGACGCCCAAACCGCTGGCGGATTTGCTTGCTCAACGCGAATACCTGCCGAACGGCGTGCCGCTGCTGAAGCATGTATTGGCACTCGGAGGCACGATGGTGTGCCGGCGAGGCGGCTCCATCATCGTCTATGGCGTGGCCTTTGGACGTGCGCTCGATCGTGACAGTCGTGGCCGGCCGCTGCCCGGCTGGCAGGGCTGCCGCATCATTGCTGATGACGAAGTTTTCCTCATGAACTGGGACGCGGCTGACAGTTTCGACGGCAGGTATTTCGGGCCACTTCCGCTCAGGTCGATCATCGGCCGCGCAGTCCCGATCTGGACCAACGACCGCACTTCTTCGGCGCCGGATGCCGACAAACCGGTCCCTGGCGAGCGGTGACACCTCCCACCAACTCTCACGAACGCTCATGAAAGGAGCAACACAATGGCCCAGATCGGCACCTTCACCCGCAACGATGACGGCTTCTTCGGCAACATCTCGACGCTGACGCTCGACGCGAAGCTTGCCATCCTGCCTTCCGAGAAATCGGACGCCGAAAACGCGCCAGACCATCGCGTCTTCTGCGAAGGCATGGAGATCGGCGCGGCATGGGATCGCACCGGCGAGAAGGCTGGCAACTATCTCTCGGTCTCCATCGATGATCCGTCCTTCACTCGGGCGATCCGCGCCAATCTGTTCCAGTCTGATGCCGAGAAAAGTATCTGGGCAATGCACTGGAGCCGGCAGTCGAAGCGCGACGAACGGGGCTGATCGGATGCTCCGATTGCGCCTCAGCGAACTTTCTGAGTCAAACCCTTTGATCGATTGGGCGCCGGTCAAACCCTTCGACCCGATCGCCCGTCAGGCGGCCGCCGCGCGCAGCGAAGGTCAAGGGCGGCTGGACGCTTGCCAATCGCTCAGGACGTTCACCACGCCGGAGTTTGTGGCAAGCGTGTTCGGCCGGCGAAGCCTTGCCCTTGACGGGAGCGAGCACGGTGGCAGGCTGCAGGCGCGTCGGGATCGTGGTGCTTGTGCTTTTATCTGCCGAGGCATTGCAGCACTGACTGCAAGCGTCATGCTCGCCCTCCCAGCGTCTGTCTGTGCAGAGTCTTCCGCGCATGGTGAGCGGCCGGCGCATTCCGGCAGCATCATTTCGTCCTCTGATCCCTGGTCGGCGTATATCCGGGAGGCTGCTAAACGCTTTACCATTTCCGAGCGGCTACTGCGCGCTGTGATGCATGTCGAGAGCGTTGGTGATGTTCATGCGGTGTCGAACAAAGGCGCAATGGGCTTGATGCAGATCATGCCGGCGACATGGGAAGAACTGCGCACCAGGTACCGCCTCGGTGACGATCCTTATCAGCCGCGAGACAACATTTTTGCAGGTGCAGCGTATCTGCGCGAGATGCTCGACCGCTTCGGCCGCAACGGCTTCCTCGCTGCTTACAATGCCGGTCCTGGGCGATACGAAGAGCATCTTGCTACCGGCCGACCGCTGCCGCGCGAGACGATCGACTACGTAAGGAAACTGGTGCCGCTGATCAACGGTTCGGTTCCCATTCCGATGCGCGCACGTCAAGGAGCGGGCGGGGCGAGCGCACTCGAAGCGGCGATTTTCGCGCAGGTCGTGAACACACGGAATAGCTCGGCTCCGCAGGGTGAGCGCGAGACTAATGTTCCCGTAGATACCGTCTTCACGTCGATCCGTTCACCCAGCGTGCGAGCACCGGTGGACAAAGTGGTCACCGATCTTACGGCGCTCGTACCGCAACCGGACGGCTCGCACAGTGAAGGCGCATCAGTTCCGAACCCCGCTATGCGTGGTCCGTTTGTGCAGACCTCCGCCACGACTCCACAATGATCTCAGCATTCCTGGTCAATCGCATTCCGACCTGCTCCGTCGCTGATATTGCGGCGGTGGGTTGGCCGTGAGCGAGGACGAAGAGGGATGGCAAGATAAAGCGAGCTGGCGCTCGCACTCGCTTTGCTCGTAAGTGTTTGTCTGCACATTGTTTTTTCGGACGCATGCGAATGCCAGGCGGCACCACGCGAGGTGCGAAGAGTGCCGGTTGGTCTGCCATCCTGTTGATCTGAAAAGCAAAGATGCGGTGCCGTTGCGATGTGCGATCCGCCGTTTTACGCCGCAGCAAGTCTTTGCGCTCCATAGCACGCTCAGCGCTCCGACTATCTTGAAGCGGGAAATCCGACTCCCGATGCTGTCGTCATGGCAGATGGTGACAGCGACAGATTCCAGGTTCGCACCGGCCGGACGCGACGCAGCAGTGTGCCGCTCAATTCGCGCACGCTGCCCTTCGTGCGCCAGGTCGAGATTGCCATCCGCAGGCAAGGCGGCAACCCCAATCGCATCGGGACAAGCAGCAGCGCCGGGAAGGGGAGTGGCCGCTTCAATGCCCGCGGCCGCGGCGGCAAGGTCGCTGCAGGGTTGCCAAAGGACGGCGGCGGGTGGCGGCAGGACGGCAACGGCGTCCGCTTCCGCTCGCGCCGCGTCGTAGTGAAGGCGCGCGTCGTCAAGCTGCCGGGACGAGGGAAGGCGAGCGGGCGCGGCCAAAAGTTCGTTACAACGAGCAAGGCGGTCGATGCGCATCTGCGCTATCTCCAGCGCGACGGTGTGACCAGGGACGGCGAGAAGGGCAAGGTGTACTCGGCCTTCGACGACGAGGCCGACGGCAAGGCCTTCGTCGAGCGCGGGCGCGGCGACCGGCATCAGTTCCGCTTCATCGTCGCGCCGGAGGATGCCGCCGGGATGGAAGACCTGCGCTCATTCACGCGCGATCTCATGCGGCAGATGGAAACCGACCTTAACACGCGCCTCGACTGGATCGCCGTCGACCACCACAACACCGGCCATCCGCACACCCACATCCTGGTGCGCGGCATCACCGATGACGGCAAGATCCTGAACATCGCCGGCGACTATATCGCCCATGGCATCCGCCATCGGGCAACCGAGCTGGTCGAACGGGAACTCGGGCTGCAAAGCGAGATCGAGGTCGCCCGCAAGCTGGCCAACGAGGTGGACTCCGAACGGCTGACCAGGCTCGACCGCATGCTGATTGACGAACAGCATGAGCACGATCTCGTCGACCTCCGTCCCAATGCCAGCGACAGCTACACCATTGCCAGCAACCGCTATCTGCTGATCGATCGCGCGAAGAGACTGGAACACTTCGGCCTGACGAGCGAGATCGAACCCGGCCGATGGATCGTCTCCGAGAGAGCCGAAAGCACGCTGCGGGCGCTCGGCGAGCGCAACGACATCATCAAGACCATGCACCGGGCGCTGGAGGAGCACGGTCTCGCCCAGGAGCGAGGCGCGTCGCAATATGTCATGCACCGGCGGACCATCACCGAACCGGTCGTCGGCCGTGTGCTCGCCAAGGGTCTTGCGGGTGATGAGATGAGCGACAAGCTGTCGCTCGTCATCGATGGCGTGGACGGGCGCACCCACTATGTCGAGACCGCGGATGCGGCAAAGCTCGACGACGTTCAGCGCGGCCATATCGTGGCGCTCGATCCGATCCTGCCGAAGCAGCAGCCAAGTGCGGCCGACCGCAACATCAGTGTCGTGGCGGGCGAGGATGGCATCTATCGCCCGAGCAAACACCTGGAGGCGATCCGTGAGACATTTTTGAAGCAGGGCAAGGACCCGGACGCCTTCGTCCGTTTCCATGTTCGCCGCCTCGAAGCGCTGCGACGGGCCGGCCACGTCGAACGCATCGACGAAGACCACTGGCGCATTCCGGAAAACTTGCCCGAGCGCGGCATCGCCTACGATGCGCGCAACCCCGGCAAGGACTTCTCCATCCGCGTGCTTTCGACGCTCGATCTCGACGCGCAGATCGGCAGCGACGGTGCCACCTGGCTCGACCGGGAGCTTACGGCCAAAATCCCGGCGCCGCTGTTCCGGTCAGGCTTCGGCGTCGACGTCGACAACGCTCTCGACAAACGCGCTGCCCAACTGGTCAGGATGGGTCATGCCGAACGCGACCCGACGAGCCGGACCATCACCTTCTCGCGCGACCTTGTTGCCACGCTGGAGCGCCAGGAGGTCGCGAGCGTCGGCAAAGAAATGGCCGCTGCGCGCGGCCTCACCTTCGCGCCCGTACAGCCCGGCAACCATGTCAGCGGCACGCTCCTCGGCCCGGTCAGTCTTGCCAGCGGGCGCTTCGCCATGCTGGACGATGGCATCGGTTTCCGGCTCGTGCCCTGGCAGCCCATGCTCAAGAAGCGCATCGGCCAGCACATCACCGGCGTCGTGCAAAGTAGCGGCGGCATCGAGTGGAGCTTCGGCAGAAAACGCGGACTGGGGGTTGGGATGTGAAGGTCGGTCGAGACAACGATGCAAAATGAGATGAGGGCACTAGTTCAGGCCTCGCGCGATGAACTGTGTCTGACCGCATGTGGATCGATAGGTGCGAACGCGGGTCACTCAGGCCTTTGGCGACCTCTGACAAGTCTCACTCCAGGTCCGCTACCGTTCTCGAGCATGAATTCTGTTCCCGCATCGGTCAACGCCTTGAGAATTTTCGCCGCGGTTCCAGGGCGCCCCCGGAGCGGACCGTCTTCGGCCTCCAGACGAGCTATGGTTGGCTCAGACACTGAAGAGTAGCGTGCCAGGTCCGCCTGCGACCACCCGAGCAACGCGCGTGCCGCTTTGATTTGGCGCGTACTAACCGTTTGCCGAAGTTTTGATAGTTTTTCTATTGACATCCGGTGTGCCTAATTGATATTTTTCCTATCAATTCCTCATCTCGCAGCGCGGGTATCAGCCAGCGCCGCGGGACGGAATTGGCCGCAGCAGGCATTGGTGCTCTTAGTTCCCAACGCTGCTTTGGCGCATGACGAGTGGCTGGACAGGATGTCCGCACATCCCCACCCAACCGACCACAACCCAAGCTTCTGAGGAGCTCGGATCATGGGTGATTCCGACAATACCACGACTCTGCCTTCCGTCACCCGCAGGCAAGTGCTTGCCGGAGGTATGATCACGTTCACCGCTTTGGGGATTGAGGACCGAGCACTTGCCGGCAACGCAGGCGCAACGAATACGTCTCCCGACCCAGCGCTGGTGCTCTGGCGCGAATGGGAGAGAGCCCACAAACAGACCGAGCGGCTTTGCCGCAGGCAGCAGCGCCTGGAGACGAGGCTGGTTGAGAGCGTCGGCTTTCCTTGTGCGACCGTCCGCCTGTCTGCAGGCGAGGACGTGACGGTCCACTCGATCGAGGCGCTCAATGAGGTGCTCGGCAACGGGCCGGATATGGCGGCTCTCCGCGAGAAGGCCGAGGCTGATCTAGCGGCGCACCAGGCGCACTGGGACTCGGCTGCAGGGGAGACCGGCTACACCGCAGCACTCAGGGCCGAGCGCGAGGCAGGCGACCGAGCGGAGCATCTGCTGGAAGCGTTCTCAACCACCCCCGCCACGACGCTCGCCGGTGTGGCGGGCAAGCTCGATGCCGTTTTGCGCGAGGGCGAAGCCTGGGAGGAATGCTCCGAATTCCCCTGGCCGCAAATCCGCTCGGCGCTCAGTGACCTGGTGCGCATCGCCCAGCAAATGATGCCGGAACAGTTCTTTGACGGCGAGCGCATGGCTCGGAACTAACATGGCCCGTCGCACGTATAGGAGGGTTTGGGTGTTGGAGGATAGCGTTCGTGGCAACCAGTGTTGTATTGCTCGTCGAGGACGAGGCGATGATCCTCTTGGACGTAAAGGGCGCGCTTGTTGAAGCCGGCTTTGACGTCGTCGCCGTTACCGATGCAACCAAGGCGCTGACTGAATTCGACCCTGATCCCGTCGCGGATCAATGCCCTCGTGACAGACATCAGACTTGGCACGGGTACCAACGGGTGGGAGATCGCGCGTCACATCAGGAGGGCCGTTCCGACAACGCCGATTATCTACCTGAGCGGGGATGGCGCTCTGGACTGGCATGCCGAGGCGGTGCCAGGCAGCATTTTTGATTGCAAAGCCGTTCGTGATGGCTCGGTCATCACAGCGCTGGCCATCTTACTCAACCAACAGATTCCCACCAGCACTAACCAGCCACTATGAAGGATGCTCTGCGAAGCCCCGCTGCTCGTTCAAGGTGCGGGGCTTCCCTCCCTCGCTTCACGTCATTCGATGACTTTGACGATCTTGCGAGTGCCTGGGTCAACAAGAACGGTCCGGTTGTCGATGACGACGTAGCGGTATTTGACATTGGGGACTTCGTGCAGCTCGACCGTGTCGGGCAGGGTTGAGCCGATATTGAGCTCCACCCCAAGGACTTTCACCGATGCGAGCGGCTGCTTTTTCACATACCCCCGGATGACCGTCTCCTGTTGCGGTTCGATGACCACGTCTTGCGCTGCAGCGGCGCCGACACCTGCCAGCAGCAGAAATCCTGCGGCTGCAGAGCAAAGATGCATTCCCATAGCTATCTCCGTCGTATCTGTGCGCCGGACAGCATCAGCCCGCGCCAACCACACCCAAACCAGAGATTGCCACAAACGTTCCTTGCTGGGGCTTTGGTCCCCGCTTGGCAGGGGCCTAAGTCTGATTGGTGTGCGCAATGGGCCGGGACATGGCGTCGCCAGGAACCGCGACTGGCCGTACCCGTTGCCCGCTGCAAGGTTACGGGAGAAGCACATGGAAAAGAGTGTTCACCAAGCCCGCTGGCTACTTGCACCGGTTTTCGCAGGATCCATCACGGTCCTGGCAATCGGAATGAACGTGAGCTGACATTCGAATTGGATGTTGAGGATAACCCCTACAGTTTCACCCGCCATCTGCGCAGCTAAGTCCCTTCCTGCGCTGGATTGGGTTCGCCCGCCACGCCCTCTTGTGTGTGGCGGGCGAACCCTTGGGGCTGCCAAAGCGCTACGCGAGCGAAAATGAAAACCGCTTAGCGCGCGGCGCGGCGGGCGATGGCGGGCGATCAAGCGTCGCACCAAGCTGGGCGCCTGGGGTATGCCCGGTGCGCGCAGATCGACAAATTAGTAGCCGTCCGACCGGGTTGCGTCTACCCAACCGCCGGGGCAAGATTTTCGCAGTTAATTGAGGCGTGAACGATGTTGGTCAAAGACCAGTCCAAAGAGGCCTTCTGAAGGAGTTGGAATGACGCACCGCTTCAAACCCGCTTTATACCCGTGCGATCTGGCTGTTTGCCAACGTGTATTCGATCAGGTCTGCAGCGATCAACATGTCGACCCCTCATCCTCGGATGCCGAGCATCTCGCGTTTCGCGTGTTGGCCGTCTTTCAAAAGGTTGCAGCCAACGAGGCTCGCCTACTCGAAATTGTCAGATCGAGGGGCTAAGGGACCATCCGCTGCGGGCGATACGGGAGATCGTGAACGCGGCTCTTGTGGAAATGGACGGCGGTTTTGCGGTGCTTTATCCGCCCGGGCTCGGCCGCCCGTCGATCGTGCCGGAACGGTTGCTGCGTGCGATGCTGTTGCAGGCCTTTCACGGCATTCGCTCGGAACGTCAATTGATGGAACGAATGGAGTTCGATCTCCTGTTCCGCTGGTTCGTGGGCTTGGCGTTGACGAGCCGGCCTGGGATCATTCGAGCTTCACCAAGAACCGGGATCGGCTGTTGGAAGGTGAGATCGCGGCAAAGTTTCTTCGCGGTGCTGGCGCAGCCAAGGCTGAAGCGGCTTTTGTCATCGGATCACTTCTCGGTGGACGGGACGCTGCTCGAAGCCTGGGCTTCGATCAAGAGCTTCCGCCGCAAGGACGGGGACGACAACGACCCGGATGGAGCGGGTCGCAACGCCGAGCGCGGCTTTCATAAGGAGAAGCGCTCCAACGACACACACCAGAGCACGAGCGACCCGCAGGCGCGGCTCTACAAGAAGGGCGACGGGCAGCCGGCGAAGCTCTGCTTATGCGCCGGCTCGGGTCCGGTTTTCTGCAAGTGGTATTATGGTCGGATGTAGCGGTGGAGCTTTTCCCTCATTTGCGAGTTGAAGGTCTGAGGTTTGGGACGTTTTGGGCTGGCGGGTGGTGTTCCCTTGAACGAAAAGACAGCGAAGCCGGTTGTCGGTCCATCGAAGCCAAGACTGCTCCGCGTGCTTGGCCCGGGGTTGATTACCGGAGCGTCCGATGACGATCCGAGTGGCATCGCCACGTATTCACAGGCAGGTGCACAGTTTGGGTTCGGGCTCACCTGGACGATGCTGTTCAGCTATCCATTGATGTCGGTAGTCCAGGAAATCAGTGCCCGCATCGGCCGCACCACCGGGCGCGGCATCGCCGGCAACATGCGGGTTTATTATCCGAATTGGCTGCTGCAAGCGGTTGTCTTCCTGCTATTCATCGCCAACACGATCAACGTCGGCGCTGACCTCGGCGCCATGTCCGATGCCCTGCGACTTATGGTGGGCGGCCCCTTACTGCTCTACGTCGTGCTGTTTGGCGCGGTCTCCGTCGTAGTCCAGATATTTATGGCGTACAGCCGATACGTGTCAGTCCTGAAGTGGATGACGCTCTCGTTATTCGCGTACTTCGGCACCGTGCTTGTCGTCGAAGTGCCCTGGGGCGATGTGGCCCGAGGGCTCGTCATTCCGAAATTCTCCGCCGATGCGCGGTTTTGGACTGCCGTAGTCGCGATTTTCGGCACCACCATCAGCCCTTACTTGTTCTTTGGCAGGCGTCGCAAGAGGTCGAGGATGAGAAGGCCAGGATTCGGCGCAAACCCCGGAAACAGGCTCCCGAACAGGCCGAAAATGCTATCGAGCGGATCCGGCTCGACACCTATGGGGGCATGGCGTTTTCCAACATAGTCGCCTTGGCAATTATGATTACGGCCGGCGCTACTTTACATGCCAAGGGGCTCACTGACATCCAATCGACCAGCCAGGCGGCGGAAGCCCTTCGGCCGGTGGCCGGCTCCTTCGCGTTCACGATCTTTGCGCTCGGGGTGATCGGCACGGGATTGCTCGCTATCCCGGTCTTGGCCGGTTCGGCCGCCTATGCGCTCGGCGAAGCGCGCAAGTGGCCTGTCGGGCTGGATCGAAAGCCGTTTGCGGCCAAGGCGTTCTACGCCACAATTGCTATGGCCACCCTGACTGGCGCGTGCCTGAATTTCACGCCTATCAATCCAATTAGGGCCCTGTACTGGAGCGCAGTGGTCAACGGTCTGGTTGCCGTGCCGGTCATGGCACTGATGATGTTGATGACGGCGCGTAAGGATGTCATGGGCACATCTACGGTGCCGCGTGCGATGCTAGTAATTGGCTGGCTTACGACCGCCATCATGGCGGCAGCGGCGGCCATGATGATTTCCAATTGATTGGATAGGCGGCACGCAGGCGAAGCTTCGTAAAATGCAGAATGGGCGGCCCGGCTGCTTTTGGGGGTGACCATCTGCCCGCCGGGCCTAACCGGCCTCTGGCGGAGAACCGGCTGACTAAATATGCGCCCAAGCTAATGGAAGAGCAAATCAAACCGGGGTGGAAGATTGACGGGCCGGTGGTCCCCCATCTAGCCCACGGCAGCCCTTCGCCTGTCACCACTTCGATTACGAGGACAAGATCCTCATGCATCTGCGTTAGCGCGTTGTAATGAGGCTGACCCACCCCGAAGGCCGTTCTTATGCTCCAAAATGAGCCGGTGAATCTGCTCCATATCCTCAAGGAATGCGGACGTATGGGTGATTTCCCAGGCCTCTTGCGTCTGCCGGCCATGTTGGCTCTCCGTTTTTGAGGGGATCGCCGCCAACGGGTGCAGGGGAACATATTCCTGTTGGCTCGCAAGTGAACTCTGGAATTTCGCTTCCCTATCGGAAAAACATTTGCACTCCCTTGATCGCTTCCCAGCCGTAGGTCGTGCCTGGACGGTGGACGGCTCCAACTTGGAGGGAACCTATCGGGGCCGCCTCGCCGATTTCGCGATCAAGCTCTGTCTGGCCAACAGCCCGAACATGAATTGGGAGGTCATTGAGCCGGTCAGAGGGCAATCGATCTACGCCGACTTCCTCGAGCGTCAGGGCGACGGAATCCAGCACCTCGCCTTCAACTGCAATGGCATCGAATATGAAGAGCGAATCCGGCAATTCGAGGACGGCGGTTACGAGGCGTATCCAGACCGGACTTATCTTCGGTGGCATCGACTTTCACTACTATTCCGCCGAAGACGATCTGCGCACGGTGGCGAAGGAGGGCGATGAAACGCCCACTGCAAGTGACAACCGACTCTCGCACCGCCGCTTAGACCTTCGGGTTAATCCGGATCAGTAACTGGATGCGATCCTCGGTCTAGTGCCTTGTACCTTGATCGATCTTGGTGCGGAATCTAGAGCGGGAGCGCGAAATCCGTCATTGCAGAGGCATCGATTCCGGCATCAAAGGCGATCGGCTGACCAATGACAGTTGGATTACGCTGATCGGAACCGCCGATCCAAACGTCGCCGGAAGGCCTATGTGCCGATGGCGTGGCGGGGACGACAACCTCGCATGCGAACGACTAGATGGGTTACACTTTCGGGCCCTTTGCAAGCAGAGCAAGGTGCCTTGGAAGGAGAACCAGGAGGCGGGGGGCCATTGCACGCGAGCGCTACTCGGCATTGTTAGGCTTCGCTTGCTCATTCGGAGCTCTCATGAGGTTCGGCACGAATACGAGAGAACATACGAAGGATATGGCTGGGCGAACCACCCGCTAACTGTTTTGTTGAAGAGACGACGTCCCTCCGGGCCCATCGCGTTTGTCTGAGTGATGCGACGCGGCGTTCTCAAATCGCTGCCGCCAATGAATGTCGGCATCGTTGGTTGCATGTCCGTGCAACCAACTTTGCTTGCTCAGAGTGAATGCACGCTACCAGCACAAGGGGCCTGGGTCCACTTGTGACCGCGCCAAAGTGATCCAGACGATCTGAGGCTCCGGCGCCGGTTCCTAGCCCAATGCTCGATCCGCTCTCGGAAACCTTCCTCCACTGCGGCTGTCGGTCCATGAGGCGATAAACGAACGCGGCGGCGAGTTGATCGGTGTAACTTTCGTTTTTCGGTGTTTCGCCAGCCCAACGGAGAGACCGGCGTATCTGCTGCCCGCGAGCCGGCAGAACGTCCGCTTGGCCGATGGCTGCAGCCTATAAGCTGATTGATTGGGGACAAAATCTGTTTGTGACCTGATTTTATTGGCGACATTATCATGCTACAGACTGAAACTATCGGAAATAGAATCAGGCTGCAGTATGAAAAGCGACGCACGTCAACGCGCCAGGCGGCGGCTAGATGAACGGCTTTCAGGCCTCAAGCCAGAAGACCGGTTCCGCCCACCCCCCAAAGGCTGGATACGGGCGATCCGGGACGCGCTCGGCATGACGGGTGTTCAGCTCGCAACCCGGCTCGGCATCCGCCCGCAGACGGTCGAGGCCATCGAGAAGTCGGAAGCCAGCGGCTCCATCCAACTCAGCACGCTACGGCGCGCCGCCGAGGCGATGGACTGCACGCTCGTCTATGCGCTCGTGCCGAATGCCTCGCTGGAGGACGCCGTCAAGCAGCGCGCCCGAAAAATCGCCATCCGCGATCTTCAGCGCGTCGCCCACACGATGAAGCTCGAAGCGCAGGGGACCGGCGATGCCGGGAAGGAGGCGCGCATCGAGGCCTACATCCGCGATGCGATCAAGGAAAGAGACCTCTGGAACGAGCCGTGACGGATCTTTTCCAGGAACCGGAGGACGCAACGCCGATCACACCGGAGGAGCGCGAAGGTCTGTTGCAAAGCTGGATCACGCATCGAAGCGACCTCAACGAGGCAGAGCAGGAGAACATCCTTGACGGCGCAGCCTGGGCGCGCGCTCGACGCGGGCGCAGACCTGCCGACCTCCTGAGCGTGGACTTCGCCCGGACGCTGCACGAGCGCATGTTCGGCGATGTGTGGGGTTGGGCAGGACAGTACCGACAGACAGCGCGCAATATCGGCATCGACACCTACCGCATTCCGACGGAAACGGCTGCCTTGTTCGATGACGTACGCTACTGGGTGGAACACGACACCTATCCACCAGACGAAATCGCTATCCGGATGCACCACCGGCTCGTCGCCATCCATCCCTTTCCGAACGGCAACGGGCGTCATGCGCGGTTGATCGCGGATCTTCTGATCGAGCGGCTCGGCGGCGAGCCGTTCAGCTGGGGCGGCGGTAGTCTCGCCGACGTCGGCGAGCTGCGCGCCGCATATGTTGCGGCCCTGCAGGCGGCCGACAATCACGATATCGGGCCTCTTATGGCTTTCGCGCGGTCGTAGTTTTGGACTTTCATTTTAGGGCACGTGCAACAGCGTCGGATGGGGCACTGCTCCCGGCGCTCCCGGCGCTCCCGGAGCCGCCGTTCGGCCGCTTCTGCTGTTGCGCGTAAGTTCGCAGACCGCGCCGCTCCGGCGCGTCCCTCTACCGAACACCAATACTCACGCAAAAATTCGCCGTACTAATTGCCGTACTAATTTGGAGAAAAGTACGGCGGCCACCCGGTAAGTCTCTGAAAACTATGGTGATCCCGACAGGAATCGAACCTGTGACCTACAGATTAGGAATCTGCCGCTCTATCCTACTGAGCTACGGGACCATCACGCCCGACACATAACCGCTTCGGGACGTTTCGCCAAGAGGCAGCTAGGCCGCTCGCTTGGGTTCGACCGCAAACGGGCTCAGGCCCAGCCAGGTCTGCATTTTGCGGGCGATGTCCTGGTCTCCCGTCAGAACGACTTTCGCTCCGGCCTTCTCGACCGTAATGAGTCCCATCCAGATTTCGGTCATGGTGTGCAGGTCGGTCGAGACGTAGAGATCGACATCGAAGCCCGGGTCATACCAGCAGAGATCGACCTCGCCGTGCTTTTCGACGATCAGCCACCACGACCGTTTGGAGGCGGGGAGCTCCTGGTACAGAAATTGTATCACCGTGCGGCCGTCGGGCAGCGGTGACGCGTTCAGGTTGCGCCGCATGTCCCACATCAGCAGCGACGGATCGAGGTTCTTCAGGGACAGCCGGGACTCGACCCATTTCTGCCCCCAAAAACCCATCGCCTCGACGACGGAACGCAGATCCCTGCCTGCCTCGGTCATCCGATATTCGAAGATGCCTTTCTCGCCGCGCACCTCCTTGCGCTCGACGATCCCCGCCAGCTCGAGCTCCTTGAGGCGTTGCGACAGAAGGGTCGGCGACATTTTGGGGACGCCGCGGCGCAGATCGTTGAAACGGGTCGAGCCCGCCACCAGCTCGCGAAGCAGAACCATGGTCCAGCGGGTGCACAGCACCTCGGCGGCCATCGATAACGGGCAGAACTGCTTGTATCCGGACTGGGTCATGATGTTGTCTTCCCCTCAAACTTAGCCCGGATCATAACGCTTTCCCCGCGGCACGGCGAGTACAGAAACTGTACCGGCCAGTGTGGTGGATTTGACGTTCCTGCTTTCTGGGTGGCATCAGCGTTCAGGAACTTCAAATCCAAAACCACACTGGAATCCAAGCACTTGCTGGTGTGGCTTTTGAATCCGAAATTCGCTCGCTGCGCCGCTCCAAAGTGAAGGCGAATTTCGGATTCGCCACACCAGTACAGATCGCGGACTGGCTGGCGCGACCCTTGCCATGCGACCCCTTGGCCGCTGCACGGGATACCCCTGTGCACGACCAGGAGACATAACCCATGACCGCTTACGTTATCGCAGACATCAAGGTGAGGGACCCGCAGTGGATGCCGGCCTATGCCGCGTCGGTCCACGACCTCGTTCACAAGCACGGCGGCAGATATCTGTCGCGCAGCGGCAATGTGAAGACGCTCGAAGGCAAGCCGCTCGACACGACGCTGATTGCCCTGATGGCGTTCCCGACCGAGGCAGCGGCCCGCGCCTTCACCGACGATCCTGCTTACGCGCCCTTCGTTTCGGCCCGTCAGGGCGGCAGCGACAGCCGTTTTCAGCTGATCGACAATTCCGATCTGGCCGGAACCATCCCCTATCTGCCGAAGGGATGATCCTCCTCGGCGTTCGTCGCATCGGGACAGGGATCTCCGAGCAACAACAGCCACAGCGCCCACCTGCCGGACCTCCCTATTTCCGGCGGCCGGCCAGGTTGGGCTCTTCAAGAAGAATGGAATGAATATGACAATCAACTTTCGCAATAGATTTGTCGCTGCTGCTGCGCTGCTGTCGGCATGCACGGCGTTGGCGCAGGCCCATCAGACGGCGGCTGCTCCGGGCACCAATCCGCTGGCCGACAAGGTGCGGGCCGTCAACAGCCGCTTCGAGAACGTGGCGGCGGCGACCGCCGAGGGCTATGCGCCAATCCCCTGCGCCAGCGGCATCACCGGCGGCGCCATGGGCATCCACTACGTCAATCCCGGCTACCTCAAGGATGACGCGGTCGACGTCACCAAACCCGAAGCCGTCATGTACGAGCCGATGGCCGACGGGACGCTGAAGCTGATCGCGGTCGAATACATCACCTCGAAAGGCCCGGCATCGCTCGATGGGCATCTGTTCAACTTCAACAGCGCGCCCAATCGCTATGGCCTCGGCCCGTTCTACGAGCTGCATGTCTGGGCCTGGAAAGGCAACCCCACCGGCGCCTTCGCCGACATGAACCCGGACGTCTCATGCGAACCGACGACTGCCGCTAGCCAGTAGGCAACCGAGCCAGGCGGCGCCAATGCCGCCTGGCCTCGCGGAATTGCGGGAGCAGGGCTCAGATGCTTTCGGTCATCCCACCGTTGCCAGCAAGGGACGCAAAGATGGGATCGAGATAGCGGAACTTTCGGGATGCCGTCGCGCTTTAGTGTCCCGAAGGAGAGACCCGCATGAGCGCCACGAAAGAGTTCTTTGAAACCTGGCTGCAGGAGAATGTCGGCAATTTGCCGGCCGAGAGCGAAGTGAGCGTCGCCGTCCTGGCTCAGCAATTCGAGCAGGATGCCGACGCTGCCGGCTATGGTCACGAGGTTCGCGAAGACGAGCTCGGCAATATCCAGGAAGCTATCGAGGCAGCCCTGAAAAAGGCGAGGACAGGCGAACAGCCACAAACTGCCGCCCCTGCTGAAGAGAGCGACCTGGCGCCGGTCATGGAGGCGCTGGAAGTCGAGGATCCGAAGAGTGGGCCGTAGCGGTTGCGGCTCTCCCCTTCGACGCTACATGACCGGGCATGATAGATGCCAAACACATCACACTCGGCGTCGTGATCGGCGTGGCCATCGGCGTCGTGTTGGACAACATTGTTGCGGGTATTGGAATCGGCATTGCTCTGGGCATTGCCTTCGGCCTTGCCCGGAAGTCATCCGGCCGAAATTGACTATCAGAGCATTGTCCTGCCCGATTTTGCCGCCCAGAGGTGCGGCGGCTGCCGCCCGCCGATGCCGAACGGCTACGCCGCCAGTGCCGTCTCCGCAAGCTTCACCCAATAGCTCATGCCGTGCGGAATGACCTCGTCGTTGAAGTCGTAGGCCGGGTTGTGCAGGCCGGCGGTATCGCCATTGCCGATGAAGATGAAGGCGCCCGGCCGCGCTTCCAGCATGTAGGAGAAATCCTCGCCGCCCATCACCGGCTGGATGGCGCGGTGCACGTGGCTGTCGCCGGCGACGTTGGCCGCGATGTCGCTGGCAAAGACCGTCTCTTCCGGATGGTTGAAGGTGACGGGGTAGTTGGCATTGTAATCGACCTCGATTGTCGCGCCGAAGGCAGCGCCCAGGCCTTCGCAAAGCGCGCGGATGCGCTCTTCGGCCTTCTTGGCGACCTCCTTCTTCAGCGTGCGCACGGTGCCGGCGATCTCGGCGACCTCGGGAATGATGTTATAGGCGTCGCCGGCGTGGAATTTCGTCACCGAGACGACCACCGCCTCGACAGGATCGGTGCTGCGCGAGGCGATCGTCTGCAACGCGCCGACAAGCTGGCTGGTGATGACGATCGGGTCGATGGTGCCGTGCGGCATCGCCGCGTGGCCGCCCCGGCCCTTGACGGTGATGGTGAATTCGGCGGTCGCCGCCATGATCGCGCCCGGCCTGATGGCGAACTGGCCGACCGGCAGGCCCGGCATATTGTGCATGCCGAACACCTTGGAGATGCCGAAGCGCTCCATCATGCCGTCCTTGACCATTTCGTTGCCGCCGCCGCCGCCCTCTTCGGCCGGCTGGAAGATCACCGCGACGGAACCAGCGAAATTGCGTGTTTCGGCGAGGTATTTGGCGGCACCCAAAAGCATCGCGGTGTGGCCGTCATGGCCGCAGGCGTGCATCTTGCCCGGGACGGTCGAGGCATAGGATTTGCCGGTGATCTCATTGAGCGGCAGGGCGTCCATGTCGGCGCGCAGGCCGATGGTCGAGCCTTCGCCCTGGCGGCCGCGGATGATGCCGACGACGCCGGTCTTGCCCAAACCCGTCACGATGTCGTCGCAGCCGAACGCCTTCAGCTTCTCGGTGACGAAGGCGGCGGTCTTGAAGACGTCGAAATTCAGCTCCGGCGTCTGGTGCAAATGGCGGCGCCAGCCGGCCACCTCGTCCTGCATTTCGGCGGCTCGGTTCAGGATCGGCATGATGGTTCCATCTCGCGGTTGGAGCAGGCGGTCTTGACCTGCTGCTTTGCAATTGTGCCTGCTGCCTTGCAACCATGCACGCTGCTTTGCATTGTGCTGCTGCTTCCACATTGTGATCGGCAGCACTTTGCCATGTTGACGTCACATAGAGTAAATAGCACCGCGACTGTGGTCCGGGAACAGAGAGCCGGACTATTATCCTGGCGATCGTGTAACGAAATCTTACGGAGCCAGGGGCGACTGCGGCAAGAGGCTATTTCGGGTTCCATGATGCGCTACAGGCATTTCCTCAAACTGTTGGTGGCGGGCGCAGCTGTGCTTCCGGCGCTGGCCGGGCCTGCCTTGCCCAATCCGACCATCCTGTTCGACCTGAACAGCGGCAAGATCCTGCAGCATCAGGAGGCGTTCAGGCGCTGGTATCCGGCATCGCTGACCAAGCTGATGACCGCCTATGTGGCGTTTCGTGCGATTGCCGCGGGCGAGGTCCAGCTCGATTCGCCGATCAAGATGACGAAACATTCGGCCGGCGAGCCGCCGAGCAAGATGGGCTTCAAGCCGGGCTCGGTGATGCGGCTCGACAATGCGCTGAAGATGATGCTTGTCAAATCGGCCAACGACATCGCCATGGCGGTCGGCGAGAATATCGGCGGTTCGCAAGCGGCTTTCGCCGAGCGCATGAACGCCGAGGCGCTCCGGCTCGGCATGAGCGGGTCTCATTTCGTCAATCCGAACGGGCTCTATTCGCCGGACCAGTATACGACAGCGCGCGATCTCGCTCTGCTGGTCATGGCGATCCGCAAGGAATTCCCGCAATATGCCCCGTGGTTCTCGATCGAAGGGCTCGCCGTCGGCAACAAGGAGATCTCCAACTACAACCTCCTGATCGGCCGCTATCCGGGTGCCGACGGCATGAAAACGGGCTTCGTCTGCTCGTCCGGCTTCAACATGGTCGGCTCGGCGACCCGCAACGGCCGCACCCTTGTCGCCGTGGTCCTTGGCGAGCAATCGGCCGTCACCCGCGCCGAAGCGGCGGCAAAGCTGCTCGACCAGGGCTTTGCAACACCGGCGCCGAGCTGGCTGACGGTCGCGGCCCTGCCGGCCTACGGCGACACCATGTCGGCCAACGACATGCATGACGAGATTTGCAAGAAGAAGCCGGTCGAAGAGCAGTCGGAAGCCGCACCCGCGGTCGGTGACAAGGGCAAGGACGTGCCGAAATCGCCGTATCAGGAAAAGCTCGACCATGTACCGACGCTGATCGCCGTCGGCCTCGGCGGCGCCACGGGGCCGTGGCCGAAGGCGATGCTCGATGCCTCCGGGCACGAATATGCCGACGTGCCGCTGCCGACA